>NZ_JBBMEY010000037.1:0-18514 GCF_040096285.1 Ruminococcoides intestinihominis
AATTGTACAATCACATAGTTTACAGTTTATACAAGGACATAGTTTACACTTTTCATATTTAAACATCCCCACAAACCCTAATTTATTTAACTAATCTTAATCACAATCAAAACTGAAAAATTAAAAGTCTGAGCCTATTTCTTTATCTGTTACATATGGGTTTAGGTATCTGGATTTTTTATTTCTATTTTTATATTTAATAGCTTTTTCAGGGCATTTATGATAACATCCTAAACAAGAAACACAATTATCACCGAATTGAATTTTATTATTCACCATAGTGATATTATTAACAGGGCAAATATTTATACATTTTTTGCATTTAACACACTTATCACTAACAGAAAATCTATTCCCTATTAAATGCCAATTTGACTTATTTTTATAATATGTATTTTCATAAGTTTTTGAATTTTTAGGGATTGACACTTTCTCTTGTTTTAACTCTGCAATAATTTTATTTATTTTCTTATGTGAGTTTTTAAGAACTAATTTACTGTATATGCTAGGTGGTGTAAAAGTTAAAGTATAATTTTCCGGCATTTTCAATTTATACACACCACAAATATTCTTATTATGTTCTGTAGCTAAATTATAAGTTAGAACATCAGCTCCACCGGCCATACCACCATAATTTAGCACAACATAGATTTTTGACTTTTCATTTATATTAAGCAAAAAGTCATATGTATGCACAGGTAAACCAAAGGAATATACAGGAGATACTATTATAATCCTATCATATTCACTGCCATTGCCTTTATAATTAGGTATGTAGATTACATTTCCATTTAATTCACTTTGTATCTTCTTAGCTAAATACAGGCTATTTCCTGTTGATGAGAAATAAAAAATACCGTTCATAAAATACCTTCTTCCGGTTATACATAAGGGAGCACCTTTTGGTACTCCCTATTTTTATGGATATTAAATTCCATTCAATATTCAATTACATTACTTCAAGTTTAATCTTATTATCCTCAGCAGTAACTGCAATACCTGAAAGTGAAGTATTACCGGCATCAATAATTTCTTCTGCGATTTTATCTTCAACTTCCTTACGGATAATATTTCTTAAATCTCTAGCACCTGACTTGCCACCCTTAGCCTTTTCAGCTAATGCAGTACAAGCCTTATCGTCATACTTAAATGTAATGCCCTTTTCCTTTAGAGTAGGCACATATTCATCAAGTAATAGTGCTGAAATCTTCTTAAAGTCATTTTCGTCTAAATCTCTAAATACAAGAATTTCGTCAACTCTAGCTAAGAATTCAGGTCTTAAGAACTCTGAAAGTGCTTTCATTGCCTTTTCCTTATGAGCATCAGCCTGAGTTTTACCAAAGCCCAGTGCATTTTCTCTCTTATCAGAACCGGCATTACTTGTCATAACGATAACTGTATTTTCAAAGTTAACTTCTCTACCATGAGCATCTGTTACTTTACCTTCATCAAGAATCTGTAGAAGGATATTCATAACGTCAGGATGAGCCTTTTCTATTTCATCAAACAGTAGTACAGAATATGGTCTTCTTCTAACCTTTTCTGTAACTTGTCCTGCTTCATCATAACCAACATATCCCGGAGGTGAACCGATAATCTTTGACACACTGTGCTTTTCCATAAATTCAGACATATCAAGTCTGATTAGTGTTTCAGGTGAGTCAAACAGTTCCTTAGAAAGAACCTTTACAAGTTCAGTTTTACCAACACCTGTAGGTCCAACAAAAATAAATGATGCAGGTCTTCTACGAGGTGAAATCTGTAGTCTTGAACGCTTAATAGCAGAGGATAGAGCTTTTACAGCTTCTTCCTGACCGATAATCTTTTTGTTTAGCTTTTCTTCTAGGTCGTGAAGTTTTGCTAGTTCATTTTCTCTGATTCTTGATGATGGAATACCTGTCCATAGTTCAATAACCTTAGCTAGGTCTTCCTCTGTAACCTGAACATTAACTGCCTCAGGTTCAAGTTCTTTCATCTTTTCATCAATGTTAAGTAGCTGAGTTTTAATTTTTGCAATTTCTTCAAAGTTTACATCATCAGCAGAAGAAAGATTATCTCTCTTAATTGCTAATTCTTTCTTTTCTACAGATAGCTTATCATACTCTTCCATAGCTTTACTTCTTAAAGCACAACAAGCACATGATTCATCAAGAAGGTCAATAGCCTTATCAGGTAAGAAACGGTCTGTAATGTATCTTTCTGAGAAGATAACTGCCTTTCTTACTATATCGTCAGATACTGCTACTCTGTGGTGAATTTCATAATATGACTTAACACCTGTTAAAACATCAATAGTTTCTGCAATAGAAGGTTCACCAACCTTTACAGGCTGAAATCTTCTTTCTAAAGCAGAGTCCTTTTCAATATACTTTCTATATTCGGTAAATGTTGTAGCACCGATAACCTGAATTTCTCCACGAGATAGAGCAGGTTTCAAGATGTTTGCTGCATTCATTGTACCTTCACTGTCACCTGTACCAACAAGGCTATGTACTTCATCAATAAATAGGATGATGTTACCGGCTTCTTTTACTTCCTTGATTAAGCCCTTAATACGGCTTTCGAACTGACCTCTAAACTGAGTACCGGCTACAAGAGAAGTTAGGTCTAGTAGGTGAATTTCCTTATTTCTAAGTCTTAGAGGAACATTACCCTCAACAATTCTACCGGCTAAACCTTCTGCAATTGCAGTTTTACCTACACCGGGTTCACCGATTAAGCAAGGGTTGTTCTTTGTTCTACGGGAAAGAATCTGAATAATTCTTTCAATTTCTTTATCTCTGCCGATAACTCTGTCAACAAGGCCATTCTTAGCTTTTTTAGTTAAGTCCTCACAATATAAGTTAATAAACTTTCTGTTTTTCTTGGACTTATCTTTCTTGTCTTTTTTCTTGTTATCAGAATTATCTCCGTTACTGTTAGGGTTATTACCACTAAACATACTGTTGAAAAATGCAGGGAATGTTGGAGCACCTCCCGGTGTAAAGTCCTTGTCCCCATCTTCATCATCGTCATTGTTGTCGCCATTTAGGTTTACAAGTTCACCTTGTAAAGCCTCAGGGTCAATACCCATAGACTCAACCATTGACTGTAAATCTCCATTTTCTCCTAGGTTGTCCATTATAGATGTCATCTGATCCTGAACTGCCTCAAGGTCATCATCTGTAATGCCCATCTTATTTATTAAGTCCTCAACCGGCTTTATACCAAGTTCTTTGGCACAAGTAAGGCAATAGCCCTTTGACTGACCATCAGCACTGTTTGATACAAAGACAACTGCAGGACGCTTATTACATTTAGAGCAAAGCATATTTTATTCTCCTTTCTTCTGGTTACTACCATTTGTTATTAAATCTAAAAATAATAGAAAATATTTAACCAAAGCAAATATCATTGTAGCAGCAGTAACACTTAGTAGAATTACTGAAAGGTAAGGTACTTCAATACCAAATACCTTTAATACAACAATAGTACATACAGAAATATAGAACAAAATTGTTCCAACCTTTCCGTACCATCTTGCTTGTGGAGGTTGAATATCATTTTTTATTAAAGCAATACCACCAATTAGCATAAGTAAATCTTTTATTATAAGGATAACCATAACAGTTATTACCTCCGGTGTCAAGATGCAAATTCCAATACCTACTGCTAAAAGTGTAAGTTTATCAGCTACAGGGTCAAGAATTTTGCCGAAATCAGACACTTGATTAAAGTGACGAGCAACAAACCCATCAACACAGTCAGTAAGGCCGGAAATAATAATCATTACTGCTGCCCAAACATACTGTCCATTTAAGAATAATATCATAAATGGTGTAATAAGTAAAATTCTAAAAAATGAAAGTATATTAGGGATAGTTAAAATTTCATCAGATGAATCATTGTTTATCTCTTTCTTCTCTTCACTATTCATTTAAGCAATTCTCCTTAATTAAATACTGATAAAACTGATTTTAATGTATCAGCCAGGAAGTTGTGTTCATAAAAAATCTTAAAGATTTTGCTGCTTTCTACTGCTAAATTAAAATCTTCATAGGAGATTTTACCTCCGGAAAATAGTGGAATAGCATATGTTACGATACCACTTAAAAAGTAAATTAAGATTAGTGCATTAAAGATACCAACTACACCACCAACTATATGATTTACTGTTGAGATAACCGGTAAATTAAAGCCATGACAAATCATCTTTGAGATTTTGCCGGTTATAAACCTTAAAATAATAAATAACAAAAATACAAGTAAAAAAGCAATCAGTGCAGTAACAATAGGACCTACTACACTTTCAATACCATTTGCTACATTTTGACTTTGATTATGTACAGTAGAATCAATACCCTTATTAATATTACTACTGTTATATCCAAAGTAACCCAGAATTTTGTCAACAAACTCAGGTAAATCGTTGGTAGCAGTTTCTACCTTTGAGGTTGTGGAAGAAACACTGCTTTCCATAGAGTTGCTTACATTAGAAACAATCTTATCCTTTATAGCATTGTCGTAAATCAGCTTGGATAACCAAGAACCAAGAAAATATGCACCTGCTAGGGAAATTACAGAACTTAAAAGTCCTAGGATTGTCTTTGCAAAACCTCTACGGTAACAAACAATTATTGTTAAGATAAAGAGGATTGATACCCCAATATCCAACCATACTGTTAAGTTCATATTTCACCTACTTGTCTATACTAATATCACGAATTTCACTAATACCTAAAACATAGGCATCGTTAGAACTGTAAAGCAACAAAGCCTTTGCATCATTACCGGCATCAGCCTTAGAGATAACCTTGCTTTGGTCATCTAGAATATATGCTGTACCTGATGAAAGAATACCTACATTGCCTTTATATGTGCTGATAGAGTCAACTCTATCAGTCCATTTTAGAGTTTTTTCAATTTCTCCTGTAGAACTAAAAATCAGAATGTCACAGTTTCTGCCATCACCACTCTTTGATAATACTACTGAAAGAACATTTGTATCTGCATTAAAATCATATGTTGTAAGGGTTCTTGAGTTATACTCAGTAACCTTTGGTTTATCACTTGTTAAGTCAAGTGTATATACTGCATTATTAGCTACTGCACAAACCTTGTTTGAAGAAATATATCTTGTATCGTAAACCATAGAGTCAGATAATGTATATTCTCTAACCGGTTTTTTCTCTGTAAAGTTTAGCTGATAAATCTTGGTTTCTTCCCCACCATCTTTTGAGGTGATACCTGTACAAACTGCACCGTCACCTGATGGGTTAATAGAAACACAAGTGATGTAATAATCAGAAAAATAATATTCATATAACTTTTGATTTTCGTTATTATAAGCAGTTAACTGAGAAAGATAACCACTACCCTGAGTTACAACACAATAATAACCATTATCGTTTACATCAGCAGTAAAGATACCTTCCTTAGTTGTGCCTTTATGCTTAGTTTCTTTAGCATCACTAACCATAAAGCCGTTACCACCGGCACCGTAAACTATTGAGTAGTTTCTTGTACCTCTTAGAATTGGGTCGCTGTAACTTAACTGACTGTTGATAATTCTACCGGCTGAGTCGCTAAGTTCAACATAAGAAGTATCACTGGCATAACTTACATGACCACCTATCATAGTAAAGTTACCTTTACTAACAGTAGTACCTAAAGTATCTACAGGGAAATCTTCACCTTTATTTGAGCCAAGTACATTTACACTAACCCATGTTGAAAAGTTATCCCAAGTAAATTTACTTCTGTTGGCAATTAGAAATACACCGGCAAAAAGTACAATTATTATAACAAAAACTATAATAGTTTTCTTAAGAATTCTCTTGTTAAACTTTACAGTTTCCTCACTGTACTCCTCAATAGGTACATTCTCGTAACTGAGAATTTTTCTTTTCTTTCTCTTTTTATTTTGTTTTAGTTCTTTAGATTCGATTTTTTCAGCTTTTTCTGCCTTTTTCTTTGAATCTTCTTTTATAATATTTTGTTCATCACTAGAAGTGACTTTTTCTCCATGTTTTCCCATAACTAATTTCCTTAATAATTAACTTGTTGAAGATATAGTCCCTGTGGTGGTGCAGTTATACCTTTATGGTTTCTGCTTTTCTGAGCAAATAAACCAGGTATTCCGTCAGCAGATATTTTGCCTTGTTGAATTTTCAGCAAAGTACCTACCATAATTCTAACCATATTATATAGGAATCCGTCAGCCTCAACTGTCATCAGCACCATATCTCCATCTCTTTTTACACTAAAATGAGTAATGGTTCTTTCCATATTGTCCATTTCACGACCATCATCTGTACAAAAAGAAGTAAAGTCGTGTTTACCGACAAAATCTTGAGCAGATTTGTTCAGTAATTCTTCATCAATCTTCCACCTATAATGAAGTGCATAATCCCTTAAAAATGGATTTCTGACAGGATTATTCCAGATTTTATACACATATCTTTTGCCTTTGCAATTATACCTTGCGTGAAAGTCAAGAGGTACTTCTTTACAATCAAGAACTGCAACCGACTGTGGCAAAAATCTATTTAATGCACCCTTTAATCTTTCAGTTGGAATTTTATGTTCTGTTTTCATACTTAGGCAAAACATATTTGCATGAACACCACTGTCTGTTCTTGAACAAGCCTTTATGTCAGGTCTTTCGGAAATCACCTTAAAAAGTGCATCTTGAAAAACCTCTTGAACAGTTAAGGCATTCTTTTGAATTTGCCAACCATGAAAACAACTTCCGTCATATGTAATTGTAATTAGAAAATTTCTCATCTTACTACACTACCTAAGAAAATATTGCACACTACAATTACACCGATTAAAAGTAAAAATGTAATGTAAGAAAAATAATCTCTCTTACTTAACTTCAATGTATTTAGCTTTGTTCTGCCATTGCCACCGTTGTAGCAACGACATTCCATAGCCATTGCAAGGTCAAATGCTCTTCTGAAAGCTGATACAAACAGTGGGATAAATATCGGAATAAGAGCCTTTGCCCTTTTGATAATATTACCCTCATCCATATTTGCACCTCTGGACTTTTGAGCAAGCATAATCTTGTCTGTTTCTTCAAGCAATGTTGGTACAAACCTTAAAGCTATTGACATCATCATAGCAATTTCATGAGTCTTTACATGAAGGACTTTTAGTGGTTTCATCAACATTTCAATACCGGCTGTTAAGTCAGTCGGTGAAGTTGTAAATGTAAGTGAAGCAGAGGCAATAAGCAAACAAACAATTCTTGTAACAATAAATATAGAATTATTTATACCACCTTCGGTAATAGAAAGTGGTCCTATAGTTAAGTAAGTTTTGCCTCCACCATAAAACAAGTTGAAAACCGAAGTGATAATAATAATCACAATCATCATTTTCATACTTTTTAAATACTGCTTAACAGGTACTCTTGAAAGTAACATAAAGGCAATTGCTAAAGCTATTGTAACACCTAAAGCATAAAAATTAAATGTACAAAATATCAGTACTATATAGCATACCAATAAAATCAGCTTTGTTCTTGGGTCAAGTTTATGCACAATACTTTTGCCCGGGATATACTGACCAAATACTACATCTCTCATACTTTACCCTCCTTTTTAAGAAGAGTCATAATACTGTCAAATGCTTCTTCTACAGTTAAAATACCATCCGGCAAGTCAATGCCTTTTTTCTGTAACAATTGAGTTATCTTTGTAATTTGTGGAACTCTAAGTCCCATTTTTTCAAGTCTTTCACCTTGAGCAAAAACTTCTCTCTTTGGTGCAAGAATTTCAGCATTACCTTTGTTCATTACTAAAATTCTGTCTGCCACTCTTGCAATATCTTCCATTGAGTGAGATACAAGGATAACTGTGTTCTTTCTTTCCTTATGATATGAGAGAATTTGATTAAGCAGTTTATCCCTGCCTTGAGGGTCAAGACCTGCTGTAGGTTCATCGAGAATCAGCACATCAGGGTCCATTGCAATTACACCTGCAATTGCTGCTCTACGCTTTTCACCACCTGATAAGTCAAATGGTGACTTATCAAGGAGTTTATCCTTTAGACCTGTAAACCTTGCTGACTCTCTAACTCGCTTATCAAGTTCATCACCTGTCAGCCCCATATTTGTTGGGCCAAAAGCAATATCTCTATATACAGTTTCTTCAAAAAGTTGGTATTCAGGATACTGAAAAACCATTCCAACCTGAAAACGAACTTCCCTAAGTTTCTTTTTATTTTCGTTAATGTCTTTATCTCTCAATAGGACTTTACCGGTTGTTGGGGTAATTAGTCCGTTGAGCATTTGTACAAGTGTACTCTTGCCACTGCCTGTATGACCGATAATACCTAGGAATTCACCTTCCATAATTTCAATATTAAGGTCATTAACTGCAACCTTTTCAAATGGTGTATTAACACCATAAGTCATTGTTAAATGGTCTGTACGAATAATACTACTCATCTTAGCACCTCCATAAGAACATCAACACAAGACTCTTCATCAAGTGGCAATTCTTTTATATTAACACCGGCTTTTTGTAATTCATAACAAATTTCTGTTGCCTGAGGTACATCAAGTGAATGTTCTTTGATTAAATCAACTTGAGAGAAAACTTCTTTTGGTGTACCCTCTGTTAAGATTTTACCGTCATCCATTACAATTACTCTGTCAGCTTTTACTGCTTCATCCATATAGTGAGTAATAAGGACAATAGTAATACCTCTTTCACGATTTAGCTTAGTGATAGTATCCATAACCTCTTGCCTACCTCTTGGGTCAAGCATTGCAGTAGGTTCATCAAGGACAATACAACTAGGTTCCATTGCTATAATGCCGGCAATGGCTACTCTCTGCTTTTGACCACCACTAAGTTTATAAGGTGCATTCTTTCTATATTCATACATATCAACAGCTTTTAAGGCATTGTCAACTCTTTTACGGATTTCCTTTGGTGGAACACCTAAGTTCTCAGGGCCAAAGGCAACATCCTCTTCAACTACCGATGCAACAAGTTGGTTGTCAGGGTTTTGCAGTACAAGACCAACATTGCTCCTAATTTCAAAACACTTTTCTTCATCAGCAGTATCCATTTTGTCAACATACACTTTGCCACCACATGGCAAAAGTATTGCGTTAAAATGCTTTGCAAGTGTACTCTTTCCACTTCCGTTGTGACCAAGAACACATAGAAATTCTCCCTTTTTTACTTCCATATTTAGGTTCTTGATAACATCAACTTTGGTTAAATTATTTTCATCATTACTTTCATAATGATAGGACAAATTCTCCACTGAAATGAAATTCATCTCTTACCTCATTTCTCTTCTTCCTTTTGCTACTTCTCCCAAATAGCAGTTGAACCACATGGTAACACTAATCCTGAACCGGATGCTCTTAGTCCGATTTCATCAGAACTAACCTTGCCACCAAACTTAGGCTTTAGAATTGCTCCAAGCATATATTCCATAACACCGGCTGAAAGGCCTGTACTATAGGAATTTAGAATGAAGAATACAGGGTCATCGGATAGCACCTTTTCACATAATTCTATCAAAGAATAAAGGTTATCTTCTAACTTCCAAACTTCTCCATTTGGACCTCTGCCATATGATGGTGGGTCCATAATAATACCGTCATAGTGATGACCTCTACGGATTTCTCTTTCAACAAACTTAATGCAATCATCAACAAGCCATCTTACCGGTTTATCGGCAATACCACTTGCTACTGCATTTTCTTTTGCCCAAAGTACCATACCCTTTGAGGCATCAACATGACATACCCTTGCACCCTCTTTCATACAAGAAAGAGTAGCACAACCTGTATATCCAAACAAATTAAGAATATTTAGTTCTCTGTTTTCATTTTTGATTTTATTTCTGGCAAAGTCCCAGTTTGTGGCTTGTTCAGGGAAAATGCCTGTGTGCTTAAAGCCCATTGTCTTTACATTGAACTTTAGGTCGTTATAGTTAACTGACCACTGCTTAGGTATCTTTCTAAAAATCTGCCACTCACCACCACCCTTATTACTACGGATATATCTTGCATGAGCTTTTCTCCATAGTGGGTGAGTTCTCTTTGTATGCCAAATAATTTGTGGGTCGGGTCTGATAAGAATCACATCTCCCCAACGCTCTAATTTCTCTCCATCTGAACAATCAATCAGTTCATAATCTTTCCAATTATCTGCTATTCTCATTAACTTAATCTTTCCCTTACAACACTGGCTGCTTCTTCTGCAAGAACAGAAATTTCCTGATAATCTTCACCTTCAAGCATAACTCTTACAAGTGGTTCTGTGCCTGATACTCTAACAAGAATTCTACCTCTGCTACCTAGAATATCTGTTACCTGCTTAACTTCTGCCTTAATAGCCTTGTCTGTATAGAACTTAGGCTTCATTTCGTTAGAAATCTTAACATTGATAAGTACCTGAGGGTATCTCTTCATAACCTTTGCCATTTCTGACAGAGTTTCGTTTCTTCTCTTCATAATTGACATTAGCTGAACACCTGTTAGCTGACCGTCACCTGTTGTAGCATAGTCACTAAAGATAATGTGACCACTCTGTTCGCCACCGATGTTGTAGCCACTTAACTGCATTTCTTCAAGAACATATCTGTCCCCAACTTTAGTAGCCTCAAATCTAAGTCCCTTTTCTTCACAGAACTTTTGGAAGCCCATATTTGTCATAACTGTACCAACAACTGCATTGCCCTTTAGGACACCTCTTCTGTGCATATCATCAGCACAAATAGCAATTAGGAAGTCACCGTCAACCATATTGCCTTTTTCGTCAACTGCAAGACATCTGTCTGCATCACCGTCAAAAGCAAGACCTGCTTGTAGTCCATTCTTGCGAACATAATCCATAAGATTTTCCATATGAGTTGAACCACAATCTTGGTTGATATTTGTACCGTCAGGTTCTGCTGAAAGAATATGTACCTTTGCACCTAGGCTAGTAAATAGCTTCTCTGCAGTAACTGAGGAAGAACCGTTTGAACAGTCAATAGCAATTTCAAGACCTGAAAGGTCACCTTCAATTGTTGACTTAATATGTTCAATATACATATCAGTTGCATTCTTGTTATAGCTAACCTTACCAATATCGCCACCAAATGAAAGGTCAGGTGTGTGTTCTTTATCTAGGATAATATCTTCAATTTTTTCTTCAATTTCGTCAGGTAGCTTGAAACCTTCTTCATTAAATAGCTTAATGCCGTTAAATTCAAATGGGTTATGTGATGCTGAAATCATAATACCTGCATCAGCATTAAATTTTTTTACTAAGTAAGCAACTGCAGGTGTTGGAACTACTCCAAGAATAATTACATTTGCACCAACAGAAGTTAGACCTGCTACTAATGCACCCTCCAGCATATCACCTGAAACTCTTGTATCTTTACCGATTAAGAATGTTGGATGCTTTACATCTTCATTTGTTAATACTACAGCTGCTGCTCTACCGATTGATAGTGCTAAGTCAACTGTTAATTCTTTGTTTGCAATACCTCTAGCACCATCTGTACCGAAAATTCTTCCCATAAAATACTCCTTTTAATCTAATTAGTTTTATATTTTCTATATGTTGTTTGTTATTTTATTTTACGGCGAACACTGTTCGCACCTAAATTGTTTTATCTATCGGATTAGTTTTAGATAATCTATAGATTGTACCAAGACAATCCCTCCGATTACTTCGTAATCACCTCCCTTTACACAAGGGAGGCTAATGGGTTTGTTCTAAGTACAAGTTTATACATAAGACAAAGTGTCATATAAAATAAACTTTCCTTACGGGCGAACACTGTTCGCCCCTACAACTGTAAACTAAAATTTTGTGGTTGAATATGTTTGTTACCACATTGTTTTATCTATCGGATTAGTCTTTGATAATCTTAAGATTGTACCGTGACAATCCCTCCGATTACTTCGTAATCACCTCCCTTTACACAAGGGAGGCTAATGGGTTTGTTCTAAGTACAAGTTTATACATAAGACAAAGTGTCATATAAAATAAACTTTCCTTACGGGCGAACACTGTTCGCCCCTACAACTGTAAACTAAAATTTTGTGGTTGAATATGTTTGTTACCACATTGTTTTATCTATCGGATTAGTCTTTGATAATCTTAAGATTGTACCAAGACAATCCCTCCGATTACTTCGTAATCACCTCCCTTTACACAAGGGAGGCTAATGGGTTTGTTCTAAAAAAATTTAATTACCAAACAAGGTTGGTTGGTTATTCGATTTGCCAAAGTCATAACCTAAATGTCTATAGCCCTCAGCAGTAACACATCTGCCTCTTGGGGTTCTCTGCAAGAAACCGATTTGCATTAAGTAAGGTTCATAAACATCTTCAATAGTAACTGCTTCTTCACCAATGGCAGCAGCCAAAGTTTCCAGACCTACAGGCCCACCATTGTAAAACTTAATCATTGATTCGAGCATTCTTCTATCGTTTTGGTCAAGACCAAGTTCATCAATTTCCATCTTATCAAGGGCTGTCCTAGCTATATCGCAAGTAACCTTACCGTTGTTTAACACTTGAGCAAAGTCACGAACACGCTTTAGCAGTCTGTTGGCAATACGAGGTGTACCTCTTGAACGAGATGCAAGTTCTAATGCACCGTCATGGTCAATATCCACATTAAGAATACCGGCTGACCTTGTAATGATAGTTGATAATTCTTCAGGAGAATAAAGTTCAAGTCTCAATGTAACACCGAATCTATCTCTAAGTGGAGCTGTAAGCTGACCGGCTCTTGTTGTTGCACCAACTAAAGTGAACCTTGGTAGTGGCAAATGGTAAGATGCTGCCATCTGACCTTTACCTGTAATAATATCAATTGCAAAGTCCTCCATAGCCGGATAAAGGATTTCTTCAACACTTCTGTTTAGGCGGTGAATTTCATCAATAAACAGTACATCACCTTCATTTAGATTAGTTAAAAGTGCTGCTAAGTCACCGGGCTTTTCAATTGCAGGGCCTGATGTAATTCTAATATTAACACCAAGTTCATTTGCAATAATCTGAGAAAGTGTTGTTTTACCAAGTCCCGGTGGTCCATATAACAGTACATGGTCAAGGGACTCTCCTCTCTGCATTGCTGCATCAATATATATCTTTAAATTTTCCTTAACCTTATCTTGTCCAATATAATCACCTAAAGTTTTTGGTCTTAAAGGATTATCGTTGTCCATTGTAAGGTTATCTTCAGGAATTTCGTGAGTATCTACTATTCTATTTTCATAATCCATTTCAAAATCATTTTGAAAATCCATATTATCTTCCTAACTTCTTAAGTGTAGCACCAATCATCTGTTCAACAGAAAGTGATGGGTCTAGCTTTGTGAGTATTGGTGTAACTTCTGCTGAACTAAAGCCAAGTACTGCAAGTGCTTGAACTGCTGCCGGAATGTTACCGGTAGGTGCTTTTACTGCAATACCGTCACTTGTTTCAGCATTGCCCTCAAATTCAATACTCTTGAACTTATCCTTTAGTTCAAGGACAATTCTCTGTGCCATCTTAGGTCCAATACCATTAGCTTGGGTAATAGTCTTAAAGTCGCCGGAAGAAACTGCAACTGCAACTTGTTCCGGTGAAAGAATAGACAAGATTGAAATACCTGCCTTTGGTCCTACACCATTTACATTTATCAGTAACTTATATGTGTTAAGTTCGCTGACTGTAGAAAAACCAAAAAGTTCTACTGCATCTTCCCTAACTGACATATAAGTATAAAGTTTAACTTCTGTATTTAGTTTTAAATCTTTTAGAGTGTTTAAGGTTGTTCTGCAACCATAACCTACACCACCACATTCCACAACAGCTAAATTCTGTTCAGTATGTACCAGCGTACCCTTTAGAGAATAAATCACTTTTTATATTCCCCTTTTCATCATATATTGTCTAAGTCCTGAACCGGCTGACTGTGTATGAGTTATTGCAATAGCCAACGCATCGGCAGTATCATCCGGTTTTGGAGTTTCTTTTAGTCTAAGTAATCTTCTTGTCATTTCCATAACCTGAGGTTTCTTGGCTTTACCGTAACCGGTAACGGCAGTCTTCACTTGAAGTGGAGTGTATTCAAAGACAGGCACTCCCATCTTCTGTGCTGCTAAAAGAATAACACCTCTTGCCTCAGCAACCATAATTGCAGTCTTGGCGTTGGTTTGGAAATACAGTCTTTCAATAGACATAGCGTCAGGCTTTGTACGCTTAATAACCTCAACCAAATCATCATAAATAATCTCTAGTCTTCGGTTAAAATCAGTATCAGCCTTAGTAATAATTGAACCGAAAGAAATTGGTGTAAATGAGTTATTTTCGTAGTTTATTGCACCATAGCCAACAATAGCATATCCCGGGTCAATACCCAAAACAACCATAACAACATTCCTTTCTAGCGATAGTAACCCATATTTAGATTATTATATCATAGAGAGCGTTCTTACGCAACACGCAAGAACACTATTTTTCTAATTAATATAGGGATTATAGGGATTTTTTCATTTATTTTTATGTAGTTTTTTAAGTGTAATACTTTTGCTTTCATATGTGATTTTTACTGAGTCATTATTTATTTTGTACTTGAAAATATATTTTGACAAAGTTTCTCTATGGTTTATGGTAAAATCATTTTCGTTTACTACTGTTACACCTGTTATTATGTAACTTTGATTGTCCTTTTTATCTTGCAAAGTAAATTTACCTTTGTCATCAATAAACTGCAATTTACAGTTTAAGTTATCATCATCCTTTTCTACCCACACATTAGCCTTTAATTCCTTAGCATTTGTATCAATAATTTCACTGCAAGAAGTTAAAAATAGCACTAAAAAAGCCAGTAAATAAACTATGGCAATCTTGATTTTCATAAGTAAACATCAGCCTCCATAGTACTACTTATGAGAGAAAAAAATAATTATAACTTTTGCACAATAAAATCTTGCAATATAGATAAATAATGTGTATAATAAAGCCAAGGAGGAGTATTTATGTACAAAGAATATTTAGATACAGTTAGTGTTTTCGAAACTAATGGAGAAGTGAAACCTTTTGGTTGGAGTAAAGAACCAATATTTTTCTACAACAAAATCAACTCCTCTGGTTCTGTTTTTAAAAGAAAAGAATCCGACACTTACATTGTTCACAACAATCATCTTATACTTACGGTTACACTTGCAAATTTAGGTGCTTATGGTTTTATTAGTGGCTTTTTGATTGACCTTGATGTTTTTAAGATGGGCAAAAAGGTTGTTAAGAAAATGCTACCATTTGTTAAGTTTAGAATGCCTGAAAGTTCTCATTCCGGCGATGTTGCTTATAATGACAATCAAATTGGTGTAAAATTCTCTAAAGCAGGTTCTAAGAGATTTTTAAAGTGTGATTTTTTGGATTTTTACGACAGTAAGAATCTTTACTTTAATATTGAAATTGATGAAAATAATGCAGAAAGTATGAATGTTGCTATTCCATTTGAAAGTAACAAAACAAGCTTTTTCGTAAAGAGGTTTT
The DNA here is from genome assembly GCF_040096285.1 of Ruminococcoides intestinihominis. NCBI lineage: Bacteria > Bacillati > Bacillota > Clostridia > Eubacteriales > Oscillospiraceae > Ruminococcoides > Ruminococcoides intestinihominis. The sequence goes on from NZ_JBBMEY010000037.1 coordinate 15,504, forward strand.
TACCACAAATGAAAGCTACCGGTTTAGTTCGTTTTGGTGGTAGTGAATATGACCTTGATAATGAAAAAACTTCTGCAACACTTATTTGGGAAAGATCTTCTACACCTAATAAAGAAAACTACCATCAGTTAGTTGCTGAAGGTTACTACAACAAAAAGCTAATTACCTTGCAGTTATGTGACGGTATTTCTGATGACTCAGCCGGTATTGAAAACTGCTTATTTATTGACGGTAAAATGAGAAAGCTGAGCAAAGTCAAGGGCAAAGGTAGATTTAGTGATGTTCATTCTACATGGATCTTTGAGGATGAAGAAAGAAACATTTATATTGAGTTCTTACCATCTAACAAAAACGGTGGCACTTTACACACAGAAATTGACAAAAGAAAAATTATTTACGGAAACTTTTACGGTCACATATTTGACGAAAAAGGTGATGTAATAAAAATTGATGGATTTGATGGATTACTGGTTAATTCAATCATATAAAGCTTCCTTATAAAACACGAAATGGACGACCTAAACAGTCGTCCATTTTGTTATATAACATTAAATTTATCTATTTGAATAAGTAGCTTTATTTTTAGCATCAACAATGTTTGAGAAGATACCCATTGATGAAAGGAATACTATTGGGAAGTAAAGAATAATTGAAAGCACAGAACCCCATCCTAAATGCATTTCTGTAAGTCCTATAATAAGGAAAACTACAAGTACTGAGGAAAGGACACCATAGATATTTTTTATATTTCTTTTCTTATCAAAGCTAAAGATTAAAAAACCTAACATAGGAATTAATGCTACAATGATTGCTTGAATTGCAACTTGCACATTACCGGAACTTATTGAGTAAAAAATACCGGTAAAACAACTATAAAAATCAGTACCTTTACCTTCTACAGTAAATTGATAAAATCCACAAGTTAGGAAAAATATTTGTGCTACATATAAGCCACAAACAGTGAGTCTGATTTTGTTGGTTGTACTCTTTTTCTTTGCCATATAAATACTCCTTTATTCATAAAATAAATGTGGACGATATTTCGCCCACATTTTTAATTAGTTTGAACTACTTTTTGAACTAGACTTAGAACTACTTTTCTTAGAACTACTACCACTTGATAGATATTTTTTACTAGCTTTATTAAATACATAGTTAGCAAGTTCACTTCTTGTTTTGTCCCAATCGGTAATCTTAACAACTGATGATTTATAACCGTTGATAATAGGGTTATCATAAGTCCATAGCTTATTAGGGTCACTTTCTTCACCGATTGGAATATGGAACTGATACATAGGGTACTTTAGAAGTGTTAAGGCACTTGACATTAGAGAAGTAATATCGTTCTGCTTAAAGTTAGTCTGAATCATAGGACCGACTTCATTTACAACTGCAAGTAGTTCTGTAAATGTTGCATTCTTAAACTTCTTAACTACTGTGTTAATCAGCTTTCGCTGTCTTTCTGTTCTATCCCAGTCACTACCGGGAAAAACTTCTGTTGTACTGATTTCGTCACTACCTCTGTTACGAGCATACCAAAGTGCCTGTTGACCGTTTAGCTTTACATTTCTGGTCTTTTCAACTTTATTACCATTGCTATCGTAAACATAGTCACCGTTTTTATCTTTCTTGTATATTGATTTACAATACTTTTCAGGGATTTTCTTGCACTTCTGATGGTTATAATCAATCTGTGCATTAATGTATCTTGCTTCAACACCGGTAATAGGAATTGTTACACCACCAAGTGCATTGATAACATCTTTAAATCCACTAAAGTCAACAATACCATAACGGTCAACCTTGATACCAAAGTTGCTTTCAATAGTTTTAACTGCTAACTTAGCACCACCGAAAGAATATGATGCATTAAGTTTGTTCCAGCCTTCGTTACTGTCACCGGAAGGAATATAAACATAAGTATCTCTTAAGAATGAAGTCATCTTAATCTGCTTATGTACCACATCAACTGACACAAGAATCATTGAGTCTGAACGACCATTGTCATCCTTTGACTCTTTACTGTCTTGACCAAAAAGCATAACATTAAGAACATCTTTGTTGGCAAGTAGCTTATTATCAGAGATAACACCGTTACCTCTATCATCTTTAACTGTATAGTTCTTCGTATTTTTAGTTAGTGTTCCTTCTTCATCACCTAGGGAATTCATAATTGATGAGGCATACACTAAAGCACCACCTGAAACAACAAACAGAACTGCCATTACAATTGACACAATCTGAATAATTGTATTTCTTTTCTTATGAACTGCCTTTGTAGATTTTGAAGAAATATCTATAAAGTCGCTATTAGTAGCTTTACTTACTTTTTCTTTTTTAGGTTTTGGAGGTTCAACTCCACGAGTACCACGATATGCTGCCACTATATTGCCCCTTTCTAAATATATTTTTCAATATATTTTATCTAATAGATTATACAAGAGGTTCTTTAATATATAATTCTTTTAAAGAACTATAATGCAATTTCGGACAATATTCACATAGTTTTCACCTGATTTTTAGTTGTATTGAAGAATACTGTAAAATACAGGTAAAATCGGCATTTTATCTAATTTAGTAGTATTTAATTAATATGTTAACTTACTCTTTTTGTCAGTTACTTTATTAAATACAAAGTTGGCAACTTTACTTCTTGTTTTCTTCCAATCATTAATTTCTACAACATCATACTTTTGTCCATTTGGATAGTATGTATTATAGAACCAAAGTTTGTTTGGGTCACTTTCTTCACCGATTGGCACATTAAACTGATACATTGGGTACTTCATAATTTTGAATGCACTTGTAAGCAAAGAAGTGATTTCGTTGGACTTAAAGTTAGTTTGAACCATAGGGCCGACTTTCTGTACTGCTGAAAGTAAACTTGTAAAGGATGCACCCTTAAATTCATCAATTAAGGCTTTAATAACCTTTCTCTGTCTATCTGTTCTATCCCAGTCATTACCACTAAAGTTTTCTCCACCAAGTTCTGTACTACCTCTGTTACGAGC
>NZ_JBBMEY010000038.1:0-18307 GCF_040096285.1 Ruminococcoides intestinihominis
TTGCAGAGCAATTCACCTTTTAAAGAATGACTGAAGGAGGGAAAAACTATAAATTAGATGAATTAATCGGTTATTATATAATTTATCTACATTACATAATCAACCCCACAAACCTTAATTTGTAGTGTAATATACCTAAATAAAGTGAAGAATTAAAAAACAAAAGAAAAAAGACAGTAACCAAAGTTACTGCCTTAGTGGAGCGGATGATGGGAATCGAACCCACACGATCAGCTTGGAAGGCTGAAGTTCTACCACTAAACTACATCCGCATTTCTTCACTGCAAGTAATATTATATCATAGGGAAGAAAATTTGTCAACGATAAATTTATTAACAACTATAATAATTATACTACTAAAAGTGAATAATTATTCTATATTAGAATATAAAAAATAAATTAAAAAAACTTTAAAAAATTTGAAAAAAAGTGTTGACAAATCTATAATGATTGGATATAATATAGAGGCTGAATGAACGAGGTAAAAGCTTAAAATAGTTCATTCTAAATGATATGCGCCAGTAGCTCAGCTGGATAGAGCAACTGCCTTCTAAGCAGTAGGTCAGGGGTTCGAGTCCCTTCTGGCGCGCCATTCATTTATGGTGGGTATAGCTTAGTTGGTTAAAGCGCCAGTTTGTGGCACTGGAGACCGTCGGTTCGAATCCGACTATCCACCCCATTCGATCCATTAGCTCAGTTGGCAGAGCACTTGACTTTTAATCAAGGTGTCCGGAGTTCGAATCTCCGATGGGTCACCATATAAAAACCGTATTTGAATTACTAAATACGGTTTTTATTTTTTATAATGATAATGAGCTGTCGCCAAGCGGTAAGGCAACGGACTTTGACTCCGTCATCCCGTGGGTTCGAATCCCGCCAGCTCAGCCAAAAAAGACCTAGGCAATAGCCTAGGTCTTTTTCTTTTGTAAAAATTTTTATTTTTTGAGATAAGTCCCATTTTTGGCATTGCACTAATTTTAATTTGATATTAGAATTGTGTTATAAGGTGAGTATTTTATAGAATATAAAACTAAATTGTATTTATTTACAACCATATGAAATTATTAAATCGTACGAGAAAAATCTAGATTAAAAGGTAGGTGATATTATGAAACTTAAATACATAGGTGAGAGCTTTGGTGTTGACTCACTTACTAATGGAAAAATTTATGACGCTACAGTTGAAGATAATGATTATTACAGAGTCGTAGATGATAGTGGTGAAGATTATCTATATCCCAAAATTAATCCTGCACCACTTTACGGAAGTTCAGTAGGTGGCAGATGGGAGATTGTTGAGGAATAAAACAAAGCACTAAGCCTTGATGGTTTAGTGCTTTTACTATGTATAATGTATAAATGAAATTTACCTCATTAAATTTCAGAACTTGTAAAATAACTGAGAATTATATTTATTTCTGTTGAATAATCATCCTATTTTTGTTATTATAGTATGGTACGCAAATTTTAATGTAATAATTTAGAATTAGATAATATATAAAGATTCTTATTTTTAAAATAGGGTGTTAAAATGGGTAGGTTAAAATTTTTAAAGTCAAAGAGAAAGGTTCTTACTGAGGGCTTTCGTGATGGTATTCCTATTGGTTTAGGTTACTTGGCAGTTTCTTTTTCCTTAGGTATAGCTGCTAAGAATGCCGGACTGACTGCTTTTCAAAGTTTCTTAGCAAGTTTATTTTGCAATGCTTCAGCCGGTGAGTATTCCGGCTTTACAGTTATTGCAGCCAATGCAACATATGTTGAAATGTTCATAGTTACCTTGGTAGCAAATGCAAGGTATCTGTTAATGAGTTGTGCTTTAAGTCAGAGAATGGCTGAGGGTACAAAGTTGATACATAGAATTGTTTTAGGGTTCTATATTACAGATGAACTTTTTGGCATAACAATTTCCAGAAAAGGGTTTATTGACCCATATTATACTTATGGTGCAATTTTATTTGCAGGGCCATGTTGGGCAGTAGGTACTGCTCTTGGTACAATAGCCGGTAATCTGTTGCCTTTAAGGATAGTCAGTGCATTAAGTGTTGCACTTTATGGAATGTTCCTTGCAATTGTTGTACCACCATCAAGACAGAATAAAAAACTACTTGGCATTGTAGTGTGTAGCTTTGTTCTAAGCCTAGCTTGTGCTTATTTGCCACTTGTTTCAACTTTAACTGAGGGTACAAGAATTATCATTCTTACTGTTGTTATCTCAACAGTAGCAGCAATTCTTTTCCCTGTAAAGGATAAGGAGGTAGCAGAGGATGAGTCATAATGTTTATATTTACCTTATTATAATGGCTACAGTTACCTTAGCAATAAGAATTTTGCCACTAACACTAGTGCAAAAGCAGTTCAAAAGTCAGTTCGTAAAGTCATTCCTATATTATGTGCCATATGTAACACTTTCAGTAATGACTTTTCCGGCAATTTTCCAAGCAACACAAAGTCCCGTTGTAGGCATCATAGCTTTCATAATCGGTATAATAGCAGCATGGTTTAATGCAGGGCTTTTTAAAGTTTCTGTAATCTGTTGCAGTGTTGTATTTATATTAGAATTATTTTTCTGTTGAGCATTGTAAAAGATAAGTACAAGAATTATTTGTATTTAGATGTAATGCTTGACCAAAAAAAGAATGTGCCATTCTACATAAAACAAGGGTTCAATGTTATGGAAGATGGTACTGGAATGAATATTGTAAATGAGAATAATAAATATTAAAATTACATAGAAAAACACCTATAAAATATAACTAATTTTATGGGTGTATTTTTATATGTTTTTTGTAGAAAAAAAGGTTTGACTATTTACATATCATAATATATAATTGTGCTTGGAATAATCAAAAGTAGTTAAATTCTTTCAATATTAAGCAAATAATGTTTAAGGAGAGATGTTTATGAGTGGTACAAAAACAGTTGCAGTCAAATTAACTGAGGGTAATATTTTAAAGAAAATGTTGATTTTTGCAGTGCCTATTATAATAGGTAACTTACTACAAGAACTATACTATATTTTTGATACGCTTATTGTTGGTCAAACTTTAGGTGATATAAAGTTGGCAGCAGTTGGAGCTACAAGTTCACTGGTATTTTTGGCTACAGGTTTTATTATCGGTATAACAAGTGGTTGTGCAGTTCTTACTTCTCAATTCTTTGGTGCCGGTGATGATAACAGAATGAAAAAGTCAGTAGCATCACATATTGTTATCGCTTTAATTTCAACTGTAGTTTTAACGGTGGGATTTGTACTTTTAGCGAAACCACTTTTAATTTTACTAAATACAACAAGTGATACCTTTGCTTATTCAAAAACCTATCTAACAATTATATACGGTGGACTTCCTGCTACAATGCTTTATAATGTGACATCAGCACTTTTAAGATCGGTAGGGGATAGCAAAACACCTTTAATGTTACTTTTGCTTTCATCAGTACTAAACATTGGTCTTGACCTATTATTTATTTTAGTATTTGGTTGGGATGTTGCCGGTGCTGCAATTGCAACAGTAATTTCACAAGGTATCTCAGCCTTGCTTTGTGTTGTGTATATTAAGTTTAAAGTGCCTTTCATTATTCCTAACAAAGAAAGTTTCAAAGGGATAAAATCAATGCTTGGTGATGAATTCAAGATTGGTTTCCCTATGGGTTTCCAGTATTCAGTAATTTCAATTGGTATGATGGTACTACAGTTTTTTGTAAATGGTTTTGGTTCAAGTGCCGTTGCTGCTTATACAATAGGCAACAGAGTTCAACTATTCCTACAAAATCCACTAAATTCAATGAGCATTGTAATGGCTACTTTTGCCGGACAAAATGCCGGTGCTAAAAGATATGACAGAATAAAGTCAGGTACAAAGAAAGGTCTTTTACTTTGTCTTGTATATTCATTGGTTATCGGTGTATTAGCCTTTATATTTGCTGAATTTTTAACATCAATTTTTCTATCAAATTCCGACCCTATTACAATGAAGTATTCTATTGAATTTATCAGATGGAACTGTATCTTTGAATGGTCGCTTGGTATGCTATTTATTTATCGTGGTGTAATTCAAGGTCTAAAAGACGGTATTGTGCCTATGATAGGTTCAGTACTTGAAGTTATGATGAGAGTTCTTTCTCCACTGATTTTCAGCACAACATTAGGTTTTGCATCAGTTTCATTTGCAGGTCCTGCTGCATGGAGTGCCAGTGCAATACTTATGATTATTGTGTATTTCCATAAGTTCAGAAAGTTAAAGAGAATAGGAACTTTATAAATAAAAGATAAAAAGAAAATCGCATTTCCAATAGGAAGTGCGATTTTTTGTTTTAATTAATTATTTTATATGTGGTGAGAATATTTTATTATTAATGATAGTGAGTAAATATATATTTTATTATATAAAAAAACAGCTACCCAAATTAATGAGTAGCTGTAATTATAAAGGTTATATATTAGCCAAGTTTGTCAATTTTTTCAGCAGCATATTTCTGGATCATTGTTGTATCCTTAATATTAATCTGACCGTCTTTATTAACATCAGCAAGTTTTATGTTGATTGTTACTGCCATATCAGATGCATACTTTTGAATTAGTGTAGCATCTTTAACACTAACAACACCATCACCGTTTACATCACCAAGAAGTTCTGTTGGTGTTGTAGCAGTAGTAGCAGTAGTAGCTGTAGTAGCTGTAGTAGCTGTTGTTGCTGTTGTTGCTGTTGTTGCTGTTGTAGCTGTTGTTGGCTTTGTAGTTGTAGTAGCTGTTGTAGGAACTACATATGGGCTGCTTGACCACTTACCGTTTGAATATAGATAACCGTCACCAGGAATGCTTAGGTTACCTGTCTGTGAACCACCATTGTTGCTAAAGATACACATATCGTTATCCTTAGGGAATGAAGCATACCAAATGTTATCCTTATACTTTGTCATTGCAACGCCAGGCCACTGAACTGAAGAAGAGTTATTTGATTTGCTCCAGTAGTAAACGTAAGGTGTAGCAAAATTATTTGTGTTTTCATAATATACTGTAACATTGCTTGATGGGTCCGGAGTTGTTGGAATAGTAGCAGATGGCTTTTGACCTGTATATGCCTGCCACTGGTTACCTGTAGTAAAGATCATATCAGTTGAATTAATCTTTAGACCAGGCTGACTTGCAGCTGGATATCTGTTTGAACCACCACTGAAGATAACCTGACCATCTGTTATTTCTTCAGGAACTTCAATTATATATAGACCGGTTGAAGGATCAAGTGTCATCTTCTGACCAGGCCATTTTGCATTTTCAACTACTGATGAACCACTTTCATTATAAATGTAAGCGTAGATTGTTGAACCCCAATTTAGTGATGGGTCAAAGTATACTCTTGTAATTGCATCTGGGTCTTTCTTCTTAAATGAGAATGACTTAGATACTGTTTCTTCTGAATTTGTAGCTGTCATTTTAACTTTAAATGTTGTGCCAACCGGAATATCTTCACCAATTGTGAACTTCTGACCGTCAACAGCCTTGAATTCTTCACCACCGTTAATTGAAACCATAGCGTAGTCAGCACCCTTTAGAGATACTGTAACTTCTTCTGAATCATAGAATGATGAAGCACCTTTTAGTGACATATTGATTGTAGATGTAGGACCTTCAATTAGAATTGTACCATGCTCACCTGAGTTAAATGTAGCAGTACCATCTGTAACCATAGCCTTTGTACCATCATAAGCATTTGTTACTTCTGTACCGTCTGACCATAGTGAAGATACATCTACTGCAATGTCCTTGTTATTAGGAGCACCGATTGTTGCAATAATATTATCTGATACAGTGCCATCGTCATATGTTCTGGCAAATGTATAACCTGTTGAACCATTGTAAGCAGTAATTTGCTGATGTTGACCGGCACCGACTGCTACGTGGTTTTTACGGAAAGTACCAACCTTCTGCCAGTGAGCTAGTTCGTCCTGATCTATTGAATCCCAGTTCATATCACTTCTTAGTGAGTGACCACTACCACCGTGACCGTCAAAGTTCATACCTGGAACAGGCTTACGGTTTGTTTCATCACCATAGAAAACTTGTACTGCACCAGGAAGTAGCATTAGAGCAGAACCCTGATATGCCATGTCTGATGTACGAGCAAGATTTGAGTCATGAGAAGAGATATATGTTAACTGATTAAACTTATCGTTTGAGTTGATAGAATCTGCATAGTGTTGGAACTTACCATTGATTGAACTTGCTGCAGGAAGTGGACTACCTGATGAATCAAAGTTAATCATTGAGTCAAATCCACCTTCTGTGAAGTATGAATCATATCCAGAACCGATGTTGTGATCCCAACATTCACCTGTCATCCAGAAGTCTTCATCCCAATCAGCACCGGCCTTAGTTGGGTTGTTCTCTCTCCAAGTCTTAAGAGCAGATACACATTTATCTTTTAGCTTTTTCCATGAAGCCTGTTCAACGTGCTTAGCAGTATCGCAACGGAAACCGTCAACACCATACTGAGAAACCCATTCAGAAAGCCATGTTGTTAGGTAATCACTAACGCTACCTGAGTTGTCGCCGTATTTAGCAACCTTCTGGTCATATGTACCTTCCTGAGTCCATTTTGTTTTTAAAATAGGAGGGATAGATACTGTCTTTGTCTGTTCTGTTCTAAAGTCAGGAAGACCTTCTAGGCTTCTTGTTAGGTCGCTACCGCCTTGACCACCGGTGTATCCAGGAAGACCTGAACGAATCCAGTCATTGCCCCACCATTTGCCCCAGTCAGAAGCAGATGTTTCGTAGTCAATGTTACTGTTTACATCACTAACATCGTTTAGTTTATACTTGAAATCAGATGCACCTGGAAGAAGTGTACCAAAACCAAATTCTTCCATATCGGCAACTGAATTGTAGCCTGAGTGGTTCATAACAATATCAAGTACAACACGGATACCATGCTTATGAGCTGTATCAACCAGTGTTTGGAATTCTTCTTTTGTACCAAAGTTAGCATCTGTTTCTGTGTAGTCAAGAACATAGTAACCGTGGTATGAGTAGTGGGCAAAACCCTTACCTGAATCAACATAGCCGTGAATCTGTTCGTAAGGAGCAGAAATCCAAATTGCGTTTACACCTAGGTTATCAAAGTAACCATCTTCGATTTCCTGTGTAACACCGGCAAAGTCACCACCATGGAATGTACCAGGAGCTGTATCCCAGCCTGATAGTGGAGAGCCATCTTTGTCTGTTGCACGACCATATGAGTGGTCATTACTTGTGTTACCGTTTTTAAAACGGTCAGTTAGTAGAAAATAGACATTTGCATTGTCCCAAGTGAAGTCATTTGCACTTGTGATTTTTGAAACGCCAGTTTTTTTGTCTGTTGTACTTGCTTTTGATTCATTCTTATTGACTGTAGTTGCGTTAACTGTTAGGTTAATTGCAAAGATAGACAATAACATTGATAAGCATAGAACAACAGATAAGATCTGTTTTTTCATAATTTCTTACCTTTCTGTATTTTATATTTGTAAGGAAATCACTACATATTTCCTTACATTAATATACGACTATATTATATCAAAAATCAAGTCATTTTACTATTATCATTTTTAACAATTTATAGTGCAAGATTATAGTTAATAAACACAATATATGTGAATATAATATTAACAATTTTAAATAATTTGTATTATATTTTTTAAAAAGAAAAAAAGCCTTGTTACTTCTATTTAGCAACAAGACTTTTATAAAAATTATGCATTTTATAGAATATTAGCCGATAATTCCGTTACCGAATAATGGAGCAAATACAAGGCTAACAATTGTCATAAGTTTAATAAGAATATTAATTGATGGACCTGATGTATCCTTAAATGGGTCACCAACAGTATCACCGACTACAGCAGCCTTGTGGCTAGGTGAACCTTTGCCACCATGATGACCACCTTCAATGTATTTCTTAGCATTATCCCAAGCACCACCGGAGTTACTCATAAAGATTGCAAGTAATACACCGGTAGTTAGTGAACCACCCAGCATACCACCAAGAGCCTCAGCACCAAGTAATACACCTATAATAATAGGGGATACAATAGATAAAACACCAGGTAGAATCATCTGTCTTAGTGCTGCGTGAGTAGAGATAGCAACACAGTTTTTGTAGTCAGGTTTTCCTTTACCTTCAAGAATACCCGGAATTGTTCTAAACTGTCTTCTGACTTCTTCAATCATACTTTGTGCAGCTTTACTTACACTGTCCATTGTAAGTGAAGAAAATAGGAAAGGTAGCATACCACCAACCAATAAACCAATAACTACCTTGTAGTTCATAATGTCAATAGTGGCTAGGTTAACCTTTTGTGCAAATGTAAAGAATAGTGCAAGTGCAGTTAAAGCAGCAGAACCGATAGCAAAGCCTTTACCGATAGCAGCAGTTGTGTTACCTACAGAGTCAAGAGAATCAGTAATTTCTCTAACTTCATTCGGTAGGTCACTCATTTCAGCAATACCACCTGCATTATCGGCAATAGGACCATAAGCATCAACTGCAACTGTAATACCTGTTGTAGAAAGCATACCTACAGCAGCAAGTGCTATACCATAAATACCGGAAGTACCGTCAGCACCTGTACCGTTAGTTACAAAGTAAGCAACAAAAATGCCAACACCAATAAGAATAATAGGGATAAGTGTACTTTGCATACCTACTGCAATACCACTGATAATTGTTGTAGCAGAACCTGTTTCACTTTGTTTAGCAATTTTCTTTACAAATGGAAATTTATCGGAAGTGTACATTTCCGTAATTGTGCCGATTAGCAGTCCAACCAATAAACCTGCAATAATTGCAATGGCAAATCTAAATGTTCCTAGCATAAAGTAGCTTAGTAAAACTGAAGAAATTATTACTAAAGCAGATGCTACATAAGTACCTGTGTTAAGTGCTTTCTGAGGATTTTTACCATCCTTGCCCCTAACAAATAATGTACCGATAATAGAAGAAATAAGACCGATAGCAGAAAGTAAACAAGGGAATACTGCATATTTCCAAGAAGAACTGCCACTAAATGCAAGTACACCAAGTGAAATAGCAGAGATAAGAGAACCGGCATAGCTTTCAAATAGGTCAGCACCCATACCGGCAACATCACCAACATTGTCACCAACATTATCGGCAATAGTAGCAGGGTTTCTTGGGTCATCTTCAGGAATACCTGCTTCAACCTTACCCACAAGGTCAGCACCAACATCGGCAGCTTTTGTATAGATACCACCACCGACTCTGGCAAATAGAGCAATTGATGATGCACCCAGTGAAAAACCAAATAGAATGTTGTCATCTCCGGTAAGTGCATAAATTAGGCAAACACCCAGCAGTCCAAGACCACTAACGCACATACCCATAACTGCACCACCACTAAAAGCAGTAGATAATGCACTGTTCATACCTTTTTCTTTAGCAGCATTAGCAGTTCTGACATTAGCCTTAGTAGCTACACTCATACCACAGTAACCGGCTAAAGTAGAAAGTATTGCACCAATTAAAAACGCAAGTGCAGTTCTGTAGTTTAGCACATCACTTTTTGTAATAATTCCACAAACTGAAATAACAACAAATACAGTTGCAACAAAAATTACAAGAATTTTATATTCCGAAAACAAAAATGCCTTTGCACCTTCGTTTATAGATTGTGCGATTTCTTTCATCTTTTTAGTACCGGAATCCATTTTGTTAATTCTTACAGCCAATATAACTGCATAAATCAGAGCAACTACACCTCCGATGGCTGATAAATAGGTTAAAGTTGTTAACATATTCATAATAACCTCCTTATTAATACTTTATTCATACATTCTAGCATACATAATAATAAATTTCAAGCGCTATCTAGATTTCTGTTAAAATTATACAATTACACTTACTTGAATTTGGAAGTATAATCAAATTGTAAATTTTTTTATTTTTTCTAAAATATTATTGCCTATAAGTAAGAAAAAATGATATAATGAACTTATAATATATAGGAGGTAACGCTATGAGCAAAAAATTAATTTCAATTTTACTTTCTTTAGCTATGGTAGCCGGTGCTTCTGCAACTATCTCAGTAAATGCAGATGAAAATGAAACAACTACTACCCAAACAAAAGAAACTACATCTACTGTAGATGTAAACAAATTCGGCGATGCTGATGGCAATAATAAAATCAATGTAAAGGATACAACTGCTATTCAAAAGTATCTTAACAAGAGCATTGATTCTATTGATGGAACTTATGCCGATGTAAATGAAGATGGCAAAATAGATGTTAAGGATGCTACAATTATTCAAAAGTACATAACTAAGAAGATTAACACTTTTGCTGCAAAGGCAGATAATGATTGGAGAACTTCTTCTGTAGGTTATGAAATTTTTGTTCGTTCATTCTATGATAGCAATGGGGATGGTTGTGGCGACTTCCGTGGTGTAGCTGAAAAGGTTGATTACCTAAAGTCACTAGGCGTTAATGTTGTATGGCTAATGCCATTTAACAAGACAGATTCTTATCATGGTTATGATGTAACAGACTATAATGATGTTTGTAAAGATTATGGTACAATGGATGACTTTAACTATATGATGAATACTCTTCACGATAATGGCATTAAGGTTGTTATGGACCTAGTTGTAAACCATACTTCAAAGAATCATCAGTGGTTTAAGGACTCTAATAAGAAGTCCGGTTCCGGTAAGTATAAAGATTATTATGTATGGAATGATGGTACACAGGCTATTCCATCAGTACAGACAATGTTATGGACTTGGTCATTTAATAGGGGTGCGAGATATTATTCTTGCTTTAACGGTAATATGCCGGACCTAAACTATCAGAATAAAGATGTTTGGAACGAAGTTGACTCTGTTGCAGACTTCTGGCTGGATAAGGGCATTGATGGTTTTAGATTAGATGGTGCAATGCATATTGATGATACTATCAATTCCGGTAAACTTCATGTTGATGATAAAGAAGGTTCTGTAACACATGAATGGTGGCAACACTTTGAAAACCATGTAAAAGAAAAGAATCCTAATGCTTTCTGTATCGGTGAAGTATGGCCGGAAACTGATATGGAAGCAACACAGGCAAAGTTCTTTGCTGACCTAGACTCTAACTTTGACTTCTATAATATGAGTGAAATAAAGTCAATGGTAAAGGGCACTAAGAAGAATATTGCAAATAGTAGTCAATCATATAACGAGAAAATTCAAGCAAGTGCAAGACAAACACCTAATGTTTCTAAGACTACTATTAATTCCGTAATGCTTAGTAACCATGATGTAAACAGAGTTGCTTATGAAATTAATCAGAAAAATCCTGATAAAGAAATTGCAATTGCAAGAATTAAACTTGCCGGTAGTGTTCAGATGACTATGAAGGGTATGCCTTGGATTTACTATGGTGATGAACTAGGTCAGTCCGGTGGTGGTACAGGTGGTTCATCTGACCCTAACAGAAGAGAGGCAATGGACTGGTACACTGCTCGTGACGGTAAGGGTGCAACAAAGATGAATTCAATTCGTTCATGGAGTGCGTCAGAAAGATTTACTAAGGCTAATGACGGTATCTCAGTTGAGGAACAAGAAAATGTTGACGGTAGTGTTCTTGAACATTACAAGAAACTAATTAGCATTAGAAATAAATACAAGATTTTCTATACAGGCGACTATAGTACATCTATTGCAAATGATGGTATCTACGGTTACTCAGTAACTGATGATAGCAGAGATTATTCAATGTTTGTTATCCATAATAACAAAACTGACGATGTAACTTTCAAGGCTAATTATGACTTTACAGATGAACTTTCCGGTGAATCTTATAAAACAGGTGACACAGTAACTGTAAAAGCACTTACTTCAATGATTGTTAAATATACAGGTGAAACAATCCCACTTTCAGCAAATTAATTAAAGACATAAGAAAACTCCTTAACCAAACGGCTAAGGAGTTTTTTGATTGCTTAGTTTGATATACATTATATAATGTATATTATTCTGAACCGTATTTAATTTTAAGTTGTTCTTCATAGATGTTTTTAAAGATTACTTTTCTTGTAACAATACCAACAAAAACATCTCTGTCATCAGTAACAGGAACAAAGTTTTGGTCAAGACATTTAATAAGTAGCTTATCTATACTTGCAGTGATTTTTACTGCCTCATAAAAGTCTTCCCTAAGAATGTTTCTAACCTTAACTTTCTTTAGGTCTGCATCCGGATTGTCCATTATGTAGTACAAGAAATCACCTTCTGTGATTGTACCTCGGTAAATGCCATCAGAATTGATAACAGGTACAGCAGAGTATGAATTTCTTCTAAATATATCTAGTGCAAATTCAATAGAGTCCTTTGTTCTTAGATACTCAACATTAGCTTTTGGTATTAAAAGTGATGGAATGTTCATAGCAACCTCCTTCATTCGTACATATTATACCATATACATATTCCGAAATAAATAGATTTTAGTAATTTATTTCCAAATTCTGCTCTTTCATTATTCTGTCATTGATTTTAAGTATTTAAGGTGATATAATTGTGAAGATGGGGTGAATTTTACTTAAAATCTATTTTAGTAAAGTTTATTTGAGCAAATGTTTTTAGTTTAACTATTTTTCAGGAGAAAGTTATGGTAAAATTATATTTAGCAGTTCCTTGCTATAATGAAGAAGAAGTACTTTATGATACAACAGAAAAATTAACTAAGAAATATGACCAGATGATTAATGATGGTCTTATTACAAGTGACAGTAAGATTTATTACATTGATGATGGTAGTAAGGACAAAACTTGGACTATTATTGATGAATTACATAACAAGAATAAATATGTAAACGGTATTAAAATGAGCAGAAACAGAGGTCACCAAAATGCACTTCTAGGTGGTCTTATGACAATTAAGGATGACTGTGATTGTGTAATTTCTATTGATGCCGATTTACAGGACGATATTAACACATTTGATGAAATGATTAAGGACTTTGAAAACGGTTCTGAAATTGTTTATGGTGTTCGTAGCAAGAGAGCAACAGATACTGCTTTCAAGAGAATGACTGCACAAGGTTTCTATAAAGTTCTTTCAATGCTAGGTGCTGAAGTAGTTTATAACCATGCTGACTTTAGATTAATGAGCAAGAGAGCATTAAATGCTTTAGCAGAATTTAAGGAAGTTAACCTATTCCTAAGAGGTCTTGTACCACTTGTTGGCTTTAAGTCAAGTGTTGTTGAGTATGAGAGAAGTGAAAGACTTGCCGGTGAAAGTAAGTACCCACTTAAGAAAATGTTAGGTCTTGCATGGGATGGTGTTACCAGCCTATCAATGAAACCTATCAGAATGATTACTTCTTTAGGTGCTATTGTATTTTGCATTAGCTTAATTATGTTAATCTATAGTTTTATTATGTGGATTATCGGCAATACTGTTTCAGGTTGGTCATCACTTATTGTTTCAATTTGGGCATTGGGTGGTCTTCAGCTACTTGCAATCGGTGTTGTTGGTGAGTACATAGGAAAAATTTATATGGAAAGTAAGCACAGACCAAGATTTATAGTTGAAGAACAATTAAAATAGTGTTATAATAATAAATATTGATAGTTATTTTAAATAATTATTCAGTAAAAGAAAAATAAATACCATTCAAACCGATGATGTGGGAGTAAAACGGCAAAAGACCTTTAGCGAGTAGATGATGGTGGAAGTTCTACGGAAACTATGCTGACAAATGGGCCACAGAGGGAAAGGTGAATTTTAGTAGCTAATCCGTAAGTCTGCGTTAAAGACTAGAGTGACAATTCTTTTACGGAATTATCAGAACTTGGGTGGTACCACGATAATTCGTCCCATACGCTTTATGCGTATGGGATTTTTTGTTAGGTGATATTATGGAAAATTATAGTATAAACTTGCCTTCATATTCTGTTGGAGATAATGTTTATGAAAAAATTGAAAAAATCTGTAGTCCATATGGTAGCAAAGCAGTTGTTATCGGTGGACACAAAGCAATTAATTCTGCAAAAGAATTATTAATCTCAGCCACAAAAGATACTAAAGTAAGTATCATTGACTTTGTGTGGTATGGTGGAGAGTCTTGTTTTGAAAATGTAGATGAATTAGCTGAGAATGAAAGTGTAAAGAAAGCCGATTATCTTTTTGCAGTTGGTGGTGGTAAAGCACTTGATACTACAAAGTGTCTTGCAGTAAAGATAAATAAACCGGTTTTCACATTTCCTACAATTGCAAGTAACTGTTCACCGGTAACTTGTGTTTCAATTATGTATACTAAGGAAGGTGTTTTCAAACAACCATTCTTCTTTGAAAAGCCACCTAAACATGCATTTATAAATACAAGCTTGTTGTGTAAGTCACCATCAAAATATTTATGGGCAGGTATGGGTGACACATATGCAAAGTATTTTGAAAGTTCTGTTTCTTCTAGGGGAGAAGATACTTTAGTTCATTACCACAGACTTGGTGTTGTAATCAGTCAAATGTGCCTTGAACCGATTTTGAAGTATGGTAAGAAGGCTTTGGAAGATAATAAGAATAAGGTTAATTCCTATGAGTTTGAACAAACTGTACTTTCAATTGCTATTACAACAGGTATTGCATCAATTTTATTAACAGCAGAACATATTATAGATTACAATACCGGTCTTGCACATGGTATTTTCTATGGACTGACTTCATTTCCACATATTGAAGAAAATCATATTCACGGTGAAGTTGTCGGTTTTGGTGTACTGATTCTTTTGTTAGTAGATAAGCAGTACGATATGTTTAAGAAAATGTATGATTTTAATGAGAGTGTGGGACTTCCAACTTCTATTGCTGATGTAGAAATTGAAGAAAAAGATTTACCGGCAGTAATCAAGAAAACTCTTGAAATGCCTGATGCTGACCACAATCCATATGTTGTAACAGAAGAAATGTTAGTGGATGCTTTTGACAAGTTGTCAAATTATAATAAAACAAAAACTTTATTGGAGGGTTAAAAAATGAAAAAAATTTTTGCAGTAATCTTAACTGTAGTAATGATGGCTACACTATTTGTTGGTTGTAACGGTAGTGACGGTTCATCAAGCAAAACAAAGAAAGTTGCTATTATTCAGCAAGTAGAAAACGGTGCTTTTAATGATATGCGTGAAGGTATCATTAAAGGTCTAAAGGCTAAGGGTTATATCTCTGGTGACAAGGATGTTGATTATCAATGTGCCGATGGTGACGAAACAAACCTAAACACAATTACTCAGTCAGTAGCTAACGGTGACTATGATGCAGTATTTACTGTTGCAACACCGGCAACTCAGAGTATGGTAAACCAAGAATCAGATATTCCTGTATTTTTCTGTGCAGTTTCTGCTCCTGTAGCAGCCGGTGTTATTAAGGATATGGATAAGCCTGATATGAATGCAACAGGTACATCAAATGCAATTCCTGTAGAAGAAATTTTTGGTCTTGCAAAACAGATGACACCAAAAGCAAAGAACTTCGGTCTACTATATTCTTCAAAGACAGATGCAGCCGTTAACACAGTTGAACAGGCAAAGAATTACCTAGAAAGTAAGAACATTAAATATACAGAAGGTGCAGTTGTAGAAGATAGCGAAATCGCTACAACAGTTGAAAGCTTATGTAAAAAGTGTGACGCAATCTTTATTCCTAATGATGCAGTTATGCAAGGTGCTATGAGTACAATTACCGAAATTGCAAGAGAAAACAAAATAGCAGTTTACGGTTCTTCAGCAACAATGGTTGATTCAGGTTGTCTAGGTACAAAGGCTATTGATGATATTGGTATTGGTGAAAAGACAGCCGATTTAGCATCAAAGTATTTTGAAGGTGAAAAGGTAGAAAATATTCCATCAATCGTTGTACCTTATGACTACGTCACAGTTAATAAGGACGATGCGAAAGCTATTGGTATTAACCTAGATAGTATTGACTTTGGTAAAGATACAGTTAATCAGGTTAATGACGCGAAGAACTAATTTAATTAGTAAAGAATTATAGTTTAGAATTTAGTACAGACTTATAGTTTTAGAATGTAGGGGCGAATATCATTCGCCCGTAAAAAAACAGACTATTAATCTATTACAATCTTCCCTTTGTTAGCGAAACTTAAATTAAGTACAAACTAACAAAGCCTCCCTCAGACGAGGGAGGTGGGAAATTAGTTTCATCTAAATGAAACTAATTTGTCGGAAGGAGGGAAAATAGGATAAATTAAAACTTTGTCCTATGTGAATTCCTAAGATTAGAACAAACTTACCAGCCTCCCTTGTGTAAAGGGAGGTGTCACCAAAGGTGACGGAGGGATTGTTTTGGTACAATCTTTAGTTTATCTAAGACTAATCTGATAGATAAAACAATGTAGGGGCGAAATTTATATTCGTCCTAAAAATAAAAACACAAAAGAAATTTAGAAGTACAAGGGGTTATTTATGAGCCTTAATGTTATTTTGGGAGGACTTGAGCTGGGTTTCATTTACGGAATTATGGCTCTTGGACTTTACATATCCTTTAGAATAATGAATGTTCCTGACCTTACAACAGAGGGTAGCTTTACTTTAGGTCTGGCAGTATCAGCAGTTGTAGCAAATGAGAACCACTCTTGGCTAGGCATTTTACTTGCTTTCCTAGCCGGTTGTTGTGCAGGTTTTGTAACAGGATTTTTACAGACAAAGATGAGAATACACCCTATCTTAGCCGGTATTATTTCAATGTGTGGACTATATAGCGTAAACCTTATGATACTTGGTTCACCAAATGTAAATATTCCAAAGGACTCAAGAGTATTCACATCAGTTGATAATTTATTTGATAATATTGGTCTTGATATTTTTGGCAGACATAATGCAAAGATGATTCTTTCATTTGTTGCAGTAGTTGTTTGTGTACTTGTTGTGATTTGGTTCTTTAGAACACACTTTGGTCTATGCCTAAGAGCAACAGGTAATAATGAAGATATGGTTAGAGCTTCTTCTATTAATGTTGATGTTAGCAAGATTGTTGCACTAATGTTAGCTAACGGACTAATTGCACTTAGTGGTAGCTTTATTGCTCAGTACCAAGGCTATGCAGATATTTCTTCCGGTAACGGTATCCTTGTTGTTGGTTTGGCATCAGTAATTATCGGTGAAGCTATTATGGGTAAGCGTGGCGTTACTCTTGGTCTTATCTCTGCAATTGTAGGTTCAGTTATCTACAGATTTATCATTACTTGGGTAATTAATTCCGGTATCTTTACTGCTCAAGTTATCAGACTAATTACTGCTATTATTGTTGCAGTAGCACTTTCTATTCCGGCATTTAAGTATTATATTGCCAGATTTAAGATTAAACACGGAGGTGGAAGAAATGCTTGATGTAAATAATGTTACTAAAGTTTTTTCTAAGGGTACAGTAAATGAACATACTGCCCTTAACAACCTTTCACTTCATTTAGATAAGGGTGACTTTGTTACAATCGTAGGTAGTAACGGTGCCGGTAAAAGTACACTTTTTAATGCTGTTTGTGGTTCTTTCCTATGTGACAGTGGCAAGATTATTCTTGACAATGAAGATATTACTTATAAGAAAGAACATAAGAGAGCAAGAGTAATCGGCAGAGTATTTCAGGATACTATGAAGGGTACTGCACCTGATATGACTATTGAAGAAAACCTAGCCCTTGCATATAGCAAAGGCAGAAGAAGAATTTTTCAGTCAGCAGTAAATGATAAAATGAGAAAATTCTTTAAAGAACAACTTGCAAGATACAATATGGGCCTTGAAGATAGACTAAAGAATAAAGTAGGACTTCTTTCAGGTGGTCAAAGACAAGTTGTAACACTACTAATGTGTACACTTGCAGTTCCAAAACTTCTGTTACTTGATGAACATACTGCTGCCTTAGATCCGGCAACTGCTGAGAAAGTTATGGAAATCACTAAGCAAATTGTTGCAGAAAATAACATTACAACAATGATGATTACCCATAACCTAAATCAAGCACTTACCACAGGTAATCGTACAATTATGATGGACAGTGGTGAGATTATTCTTGATATTCCATATAACGAAAGAAAGAATATGAATAGGGATGACCTTCTTCAAATGTATAGTATGAAGAAAAGAGAAGCCCTTGATAATGATAGAATTCTGTTTTCATAATTTTTAATTTTTAATTAAATAACAAAAAGCTCTGTCTTACTTTAATAGTTAGTACAGAGCTTTTTTACTATGATAAATATATAAAATAAGATAAAGATTATGGATTATAGGTGTAGGAACATCAGCCTTTATATAGGTGCTTTGCCC
>NZ_JBBMEY010000039.1:0-18011 GCF_040096285.1 Ruminococcoides intestinihominis
GCCAAAGTTGCGTAATCTGCAAACAACAAAATGGACACAATTTAAACTTCTAAATGAAGGAACAGAAGATTTTCCTATAAAGGTTAAGAGAAAGTATTATTATCGTGGTACATTTGAAAAGTGTGTTAAGCTAAAGAAAATAACATCATCTTCTTTAGCTAATGTTGGAAAATATGATTTTAAAGATTGTACAAGGTTAGAGAGTATCACTCTAGGCAAAAATCTAAAATCAATAGGAGATAGTGCATTTAATAACAACAGAAAGTTAAAGTCAGTAAGCATAAAATCAACTAAGCTGAGTAAAGTAGGGAAATCAGCATTTTCTAAAATTTATTCAAAAGCAAAGTTTACTGTGCCAAAGAGTAAACTAAAGAAATACAAAAAGCTAATTAAAAGTAATGGAAAAGCTCCAAAAAATGTAAAATTCATAGCCAAATAAACATAGCCTCCTATAGTTATACTGTAGGAGGCTTTGTGTTGCAGAAAAATAGGGCAGAAAATTAATTTCTGCCCTAATAATTATTCTTCAGTTTTTTCTTCTGATTTTAATTTTTCGTTCATTCTATATGAGAGAGTCATTAAGCTATCTGTCATATGAACATTTTCAACAACAGTATCACTGTATTTTCTGGCAATATCAAAGTGAGAGAAATTCCAATATGCCTTAATTCCACAGCTATAAAGTCTGTCAATAATAGTTGCAACACTTTGTCTTGGAATACATAGCATAGCTATTGAAATATCATTGTTCTTGATAAATTCATCAACTTGTGACTCAGACATAACCTCAATATCATTAATCTTTGTACCGATAATATTAGGGTTAGTCTCAAAGATACCCTTAATATTAAAGCCTCTTTCAGCAAAGTTAATGTGAAGTGCAACTGCTTTACCAAGGTTACCAGCACCAAGAATAATAGCATTGTTTACCTTGTTAAGTCCAAGGATGTTTTCCATTTCACTTTTTAGATACGAGATACTGTATCCATAACCTTGCTGACCAAAACCACCAAAGCAGTTAAAGTCCTGTCTAATCTGACTGGCAGTAACATTCATCAGTTCAGCAAGTTTACCTGAGCTTATTCTCTGCTCTCCGTTGTCAGCAAGTTCCGAGATAAATCTGTAATATCTGGGAAGTCTTCTGATAACAGACATAGAAATCTTATTACTTTTTGGCACTACTAATGCCACCTTTCAATTAAAGAATTGCCTTTAGTCTTTCGTTAACAGCAACAAGGAATTCCTCTGTGTTTACTTTCTTCTTGTTTTCAAGAGTAGATAGTAGGTAAAGGTCACCTGTCATTACACCGTCTTCAATAGTTTTGATTGTAGCTTTTTCAAGCTTATCAGCAAAGTCACATAGTTCCGGAATAGAGTCTAGTTCGCCTCTCTTGCGTAATGCACCGGTCCAAGCAAATAGTGTAGCAACACTGTTTGTTGATGTTTCTTCACCCTTTAAGTGCTTGTAGTAGTGACGCTGAACAGTACCGTGAGCTGCTTCATATTCATAAATACCTTCAGGAGAAACTAGTACTGATGTCATCATAGCCAGTGAACCAAATGCAGTAGCAATCATATCACTCATAACATCACCATCGTAGTTCTTACAAGCCCAAATATAGCCACCTTCTGAACGGATAACTCTTGCAACAGCATCATCAATTAGTGTGTAGAAGTATTCAATACCTGCTTCTTCAAATTTTTCTTTGTATTCATTGTCAAAGATTTCCTGGAAAATATCCTTAAATGTGTGGTCATACTTCTTGCTGATTGTATCCTTAGTAGCAAACCAAATGTCTTGCTTTAGGTCAAGTGCATAGTTGAAACATGCTCTTGCAAAAGAAGAAATTGAGCTGTCTAGGTTGTGCATACCCTGAATAACACCGTCACCCTTAAAGTCGTGAATTAGTGAAGTTTCAGTTGTGCCGTCAGGCTTAGTAACAAGAAGTTCAGCCTTTGAACCACCCTTAACAACCATTTCAGTATTCTTATAAACATCACCGTAAGCATGTCTTGCGATAGTGATTGGCTTTTTCCATGTTGGAATATATGGTGTAATACCCTTAACAATAATAGGTGAACGGAATACTGTACCGTCTAGAATTGCTCTGATTGTACCGTTAGGTGACTTCCACATTTCTTTTAGGTCATATTCTGTCATTCTTGCAGCGTTAGGTGTGATTGTAGCACACTTAACTGCAACACCGTATTTCTTAGTTGCTTCTGCTGAATCAATAGTTACCTGGTCATTAGTAGCATTTCTGTTTTCAAGACCTAGGTCATAGTATTCTGTCTTTAGGTCAACATATGGAGTGATAAGAATATCCTTAATCATTTTCCAAATGATTCTTGTCATTTCGTCGCCATCCATCTCAACTAATGGAGTGGTCATAGGAATTTTAGCCATAGTAATTCTCCTTCTTATGTATTTATAGTTTAATGAAAACCTATCTTCCTTAGAAAATAGGTTTTCAATATGTACAATTAGCCGTTTTCTTTTGTGTAGTTTAGTAGACCACCGGCAATGATAATTGCCTTTGTTCTATCTGTTAGTTCACACTTAGCCATAATTTCTTCACCGGTAGTTTTGTTAACAACCTTAACATCTCCACCATTAGCGATAATATCCTTAACATCAGGTAGTGTGATTTCGTCATTTAGGTTAATCTTGTCATAGTCAGCTTCATTACAGAATTCTAGTGGTAGAATACCGGCATTGATTAGGTTAGCTCTGTGAATTCTTGCAAATGACTTAACAAGTACTGCCTTAACACCTAGGTATAGAGGTGCAAGTGCTGCATGTTCTCTTGAAGAACCCTGACCGTAGTTAGCACCACCAACAATAATTGATGAACCTAGTTCTTTTGCTCTCTTAGGGAACTCAGGGTCACATACAGTAAAGCAATGCTGACTGATAGCCGGAATATTTGAACGAAGAGGAAGAATCTTTGCACCTGCTGGCATAATGTGGTCAGTTGTAATGTTGTCCTCAACCTTTAATGCACAAGTAGCATTGATTGTTTCTTCCAGTGGAGTTGTTTCAGGGAAAGGCTTAATGTTTGGTCCTCTTAGTACTTCAATGTTGTCCATTTCTTCAACAGGAGCAGGATCAATAACCATATTGTCATTGATAAGGAACTTTTCAGGCATTTCAACTGTGTAACCTTCACCAAGTGTTGTAGGGTCAGTAAATACACCTGTCAGTGCTGATACAGCAGCAGTTTCAGGAGATACAAGATAAATCTGACCATCCTTAGTACCTGAACGACCTAGGAAGTTTCTGTTAAATGTTCTTAGTGAAATACCCTTTGAGTTAGGTGACTGACCCATACCGATACATGGACCACAAGCTGATTCAAGAATTCTTGCACCGGCAGCAATTAAGTCACCTAAAGCACCGTTAAGTGCTAACATATTAAATACTTGCTTTGAACCCGGAGCAATTGCAAGTGAAACATTTTCTGCAACTGTTTTGCCCTTTAGAATGTGAGCAACTGTCATTAAATCTCTGTATGATGAGTTTGTACAAGAACCGATACAAACCTGGTCAACCTTTTGACCTGCAAGACTTTCAATAGTCTTAATGTTATCAGGAGAATGAGGACAAGCAGCCATTGGCTTTAGTGTTGATAAATCAATATCAATAACTTCATCATAAACTGCATCTTCATCAGGAGTTAGTTCTACCCAATCTTCTTCTCTGCCCTGAGCCTTTAGGAACTGACGAGTTAGTTCATCAGAAGGGAAGATAGAAGTAGTAGCACCAAGCTCAGCACCCATATTTGTAATTGTTGCTCTTTCAGGAACTGAAAGTGTCTTAACACCTTCACCACCGTATTCAACAATCTTGCCAACGCCACCCTTAACAGACATAATTCTTAGAACTTCAAGAATAATATCCTTAGCAGCAACCCAAGGCTGAAGTTTACCTGTTAGGTTTACTCTTACCATCTTAGGCATTGTGATGTAGTAAGCACCACCACCCATAGCAACTGCAACATCAAGTCCACCGGCACCCATAGCCAGCATACCGATACCACCACCTGTTGGTGTGTGTGAGTCAGAGCCGATAAGAGTTTTACCCGGCTTACCGAATCTTTCTAGGTGTACCTGGTGACAAATACCATTACCCGGTTTGCTAAAGTAGATACCATGTTTCTTACAAACAGACTGAATAAATCTGTGGTCATCAGCATTTTCAAAACCTGTCTGTAGAGTATTATGGTCAATATATGCAACAGACTTTTCTGTTTTAACTCTTGGAACACCCATTGCCTCAAATTCCAGGTATGCCATTGTACCTGTAGCATCTTGAGTTAGTGTCTGGTCAATTCTTAGGCCAATGTCTGTGCCTTTAACCATTTCACCGTCAACAATGTGTTCTTTAATGATTTTTTCTGCGAGTGTGTAACCCATGTTTTTAGTCTCCTTTTAGTTAAATTTTCTCGTAATCTCCTTATTGTAAGAAAATTCTAATAACAAGAATAAAATATAATTTAATTATACAATAAATTTGTGATTTTATCAATGTTAAATTTATAACAATATTTAAATATTTCTACTAAATATAGGAGTGTATTTATTTCTTTTTTTTACAAAATAACAGTAATTGCGTTTTTGTTTGTAATTATAATTGGGTTGTGATATAATAAACGACTGTGGTAAATGTAATATATAAGATAATTAAATGTAAGGAAATGATATTATGGCTACAAGAGAAAATCTAAGAAATATCGCTATTATTGCCCATGTTGACCATGGTAAAACAACACTTGTTGATGAACTGCTAAAGCAGAGTGGTACATTCCGTGCTAACGAAGTAGTTGACGAAAGAGTTATGGATAGTAACGACATCGAAAGAGAAAGAGGTATTACAATTCTTTCTAAGACAACATCTGTTATGTATGGCGATACAAAAATCAATATTGTTGACACACCGGGTCATGCAGACTTTGGTGGTGAAGTTGAGCGTATCCTACAAATGGTTGACGGTGTTTTATTGGTAGTTGACGCATTTGAAGGTTGTATGCCTCAGACAAGATTTGTTTTGAAAAAGGCTCTTGGTCTAAAGAAAAAGCCTTTAGTTGTTGTAAATAAAATTGATAGAGAAGGAAGTCGTCCTGAAGAAGTTGTTGACGAAGTTCTTGACCTATTTATCGAACTTGGTGCTGATGAAGACCAGATTGAGTTCCCTGTAGTTTATGCATCAGCAAAGGGTGGTTATGCTTCTCTTGACCCACACAATAAGGGTACAGATATGCAACCACTATTTAAAGAAATTGTTGAAGAAATCCCTGCTCCTGAGGGTGATCCTGATGGTGGCTTACAGATTCTTATTTCTAACATTGACTATGATGACTATGTAGGTCGTATTGGTGTTGGTAGAGTTGAAAGAGGTACTGTAAAGAACGGTCAGGGTGCTGTACTTTGTGGTATTGACGGTACAAGACAGAATGTTAGAATTCAGAAACTTTATCAGTATGAAGGTCTAAAGAGAGTAGAAACAGAAACTGCTACTTACGGTGACCTTATTTGTGTTAGTGGTATTAACTCAATCAACATTGGTGAAACACTTTGTTCTTATGATTGTGTAGAACCACTACCATTTGTTAAGATTGATGAACCAACAGTTACAATGAACTTTATTGTAAACAACTCACCATTTGCAGGTAGAGAAGGTAAGTTTGTTACATCAAGAAATCTTAGAGACAGACTATTTAAGGAAATTGAAACTAATGTTGCTTTAAGAGTTGAAGAAACTGACTCAGCAGATACATTTAAGGTTTCAGGTAGAGGTGAACTTCACCTATCTATCCTTATTGAAACAATGAGAAGACAGGGTTATGAATTCCAGGTATCTCGTCCACAGGTTATCACTAAGGAAATTGATGGTGTTCGTAACGAACCTGTCGAAATTCTAATGATTGAAGTACCTGACGAATATGTTGGTGCTGTAATGGAAAAGCTAGGTACAAGAAAAGCTGAACTTGTTAATATGGATACTAACGGTAGTGGTACAACTCATATTGAATTTAGAATTCCATCAAGAGGTCTAATGGGTTACAGACCTGAATTCCTAACAGATACAAACGGTAACGGTATTATGAACCATGTATTTGATGCTTACGAACCATGGAAGGGTGAAATTATCACTCGTCATCAGGGTTCACTTATTGCTTGGGAAACAGGTGATACAGTTGCTTATGGTCTAAATGCTGCTCAGGAAAGAGGCAGACTATTTGTTGGTCCTGGTGTTCCTGTATATGAAGGTATGATTGTTGGTGCATCTCCAAAGGCTGAGGACCTAACAGTTAATGTATGTAAGAAAAAGCATATGACAAATACTCGTGCATCAGGTTCTGATGATGCTCTAAAGCTAACACCACCATCAATTATGTCACTTGAACAGTGCCTAGAATTTATCGGTGATGATGAACTAGTTGAAGTTACACCTAAAAATATCCGTATGAGAAAGATGATTCTATCTCGTGAACAGAGAATGAAGAATCAAAACCGTAAGAAGTAATGAATTTTGTAATACTTGATTTAGAATGGAACGGCTCTTATAGTAAGAGAGATAAAAAGTTCTATAACGAAATTATAGAATTTGGTGCAGTAAAAACAGACAGCAACTTAAATATTATTGACACCTTTTCAATGCTGGTTACTCCTACAATTGGCAAGAAACTTAATTCACGAATTAAAGCCCTTACCAATATAACAAATGAAGAATTGAAAGATGCCCACAATACTTTTGCTGATGTTTCTGAGAAGTTCGGTGAATTTCTAGGAGATTCTGTTCTCTTAACTTGGGGCAATAGCGACATTCACGCATTAATGGAGAACTATGGTTACTATTTTGGTGACGATAGACCTCCATATTTAACTAAGTATTGTGATTTGCAGATTTATTGTGAATTTGCCTTAGGTGTTCACGATAAGGGTAAGCAACTTGGATTATCCACTTGTGCTGACTTATTGAATATAGATAGAAATGATTTAGTCCTTCATAGAGCATTAACTGATGCAGAGCTTAGTCTTTTATGTTTCAGAAAATGTTATAATGAAGAAAAAATAAAAAAGTATATCAGTAATTGTGACCTAGAGTTTTATAAGAAAATGACTTTTAGAACAACATTTATTACCGATATAGAAAATCCATTAATTGATAAGTCACTTTGGACTTTTACTTGTCCTGAGTGTCATACAGCAGTAAAGCAGGTTTCTGATTGGGTAGTGAAGAATCGTTCATTTAGAGCAAAGTTTGTTTGCGAAAAATGTAACAAAGAATTTATTGCCAGAGTAATTTGTAAGTTGCGTTATGAGGGTGTAACAGTAAACAAAAAGCTGACAATTCCTCGACCACCTGAAGCTAAAGAAAATGACAACAATAATAAATAAAAACAAGAAAAGGTATAGTATACTAAAAATTATTATGAAATAATTAATATTTTTGTGTTTTTCTTGACAAACAACAATTAACATAGTACATTTAAACTATGTTTAATTATAGGAGGATAAAACAATGAAAAAAGTATTGGCTCTTGTACTTTCATGCCTAATGCTGGTTGTAGCACTTGCAGGTTGTGGAAGCTCAAGCAATGACAAAAAAGACGGACTTGAAACTGTAACAGAAGGTAAGCTAACAATGGCTACTAATGCTACTTTCCCTCCATATGAATATTATGAAGGCAAGAAAGTTATTGGTATTGATGCTGAAATTGCAGGTGAAATCGCAAAGAAACTTAATCTTGAACTTGAAATTGCTGATATTGAATTTGACTCAATTGTACCCGGTGTACAGAGTGGCAAATACGATATGGGTATGGCAGGTATGACTGTAACACCTGAAAGAAAGAACAGTGTTAACTTCTCTGATTCTTATGCTACAGGTATCCAGAAGGTTATCGTAACTAAGGATTCTAAGATTAAATCTCTTGATGACATCAAGGGCAAGAATATTGGTGTACAGACATCAACAACAGGTGACCTTTATGCTACTGATGCTTATGGTGCAGACCATGTTAAGAAGTTTGACAGTGGTAACGCAGCAGTTAATGCACTAAAGGTAGGTAAGGTTGATTGTGTTATTATTGATAACGAACCAGCTAAAGCTTATGTAAAGGCTAACGGTAGTGCATTAAAGATTCTTGATACTGATTATGCAGTAGAAGATTATGCAATTTGTTTCTCTAAGGATAATTCAGAACTTCAGAAGAAAGTTAACGAAGCTCTAAAGGAACTTAAGAAAGACGGTACAGTTCAGAAGATTGTTGATAAATATATCAAAGCTGACTAATTACTTTGTAATTAAGGGGGCAGTTGTTTAACTGCCCCTATTTGTTTATTTTATAATAAGGTTTGGTGAAATAGGTGAATTGGTTTCAAAACTTAATTGACCAGTTTAAGTTTGTATTTGTTGAGGGAGATAGGTACCAACAAATGCTAACTGGTCTAAAAAACACTTTACTGATTACAGCCGGTGCTTTAGTAATTGGTATTGTTATTGGCGTAGTTATTGCGTCAATTCGTTCCTCTTTTGATAAAAATAAAGAATCATTAAAAATGCGTGGTGGCATTGGTTACTACATACTTGCAGTTTTGAATGCTATTTGTAGAGTTTATTTAACAATTATTCGTGGTACACCTGTAGTAGTTCAGTTAATGATTGCTTACTTCATTGTTTTTGTTTCAGCAAAAGACGGTGTGCCTGTTGGTATGCTTGCTTTTGGTATCAACTCCGGTGCTTATGTTGCAGAAATTTTCAGAGCCGGTATTATGTCAATAGATAATGGTCAGTTTGAGGCCGGTCGTAGCTTAGGTTTTAACTACTTCCAAACTATGAGATATATTGTTGTGCCACAAATGTTTAAGTCTGTACTACCAACACTTTGTAACGAATTTATTGCACTATTAAAGGAAACATCAGTTGTAGGTTATGTTGGTGTTATTGATATTACAAAGGCAGGTAATGTTATTGCAGGTGTAACATATTCTTACTATATTCCACTACTAACTGTTGCAGCTATTTACCTTGTAATGGTTATGATTCTATCTTACTTTGTCGGTAAACTGGAAAAGAGGTTAAGAAAGAATGAAAGATAAGGTATTAATTAAGGTTGAAAACCTAAAGAAACATTATAATGGTGGCAAGGTTAAGGCACTTGATGGTGTAAACTGCCACATTAACCGAGGTGAAGTTGTTGTTATTATCGGACCATCCGGTAGTGGTAAGTCAACTTTACTTCGTTCACTTAACCTACTTGAAATCCCAACATCAGGCAAAATCCTATTAGATGATGTTGATATTACCAATCCAAAGAATAATATTAATCTTCATAGACAGAAGATGGGAATGGTGTTCCAGCACTTTAACCTTTTTGACAATATGAATGTTCTTAAGAATATGACTATTGCGCCTATGAAACTTCTAAAGAAGTCTAAGGAAGAAGCAACTAATAAAGCTATGGAATTACTTGAAAGAGTTGGACTTGCTGATAGAGCAAATGCTTATCCAAGTCAGCTTTCCGGTGGTCAAAAGCAGAGAGTTGCTATTGTTAGAGCATTGTGTATGGAACCTGAGGTTCTATTATTTGATGAACCAACTTCAGCTTTAGACCCAGAAATGGTTGGTGAAGTTCTTGATGTTATGAAGAACCTTGCAAAGGACGGTATGACAATGGTTGTTGTTACTCACGAAATGGGCTTTGCTAGAGAAGTTGCCGATAGAGTTATCTTTATGAGTGACGGTGTAATTGTTGAAGAAGGTACACCTGAGGATATTTTTGAAAATCCACAAGCTGAAAGAACAATTGACTTCCTAAAGTGTGTTCTTTAATTAAAATTTAAGATAATGTTTAACTCTCACTTAATAAAGTGGGAGTTGTTTTTTACTGTTAATAATTCTATAGAAGAATAATAACTGATTTACTGACCTATATTTTGGACTTATTAAAGAAAATTAGAACAAATGTTCTAATTTTTATTGCAATTATGGTGAACAATCGCTACAATTATAATTGCTAAATAACAAATACCCCCAATCTATTTAGCAAATTATAAATTAATATTATTAGGACGTGATTGTATGAATTATAGAGAATGGTCAGAAAACTATGAGAAAGAATCCCTAAACCTAAAATCTATTATTGATAAGGAAAGGGATAACCTTAACAAAGCTAAGAATTTTGATGAGGTAAAAAGTATAAACAGAAGAATACAAATTCTAAAGTCAATGTATTATGAATGTAGACTAACTGCTAGACTTTTAAAATCAAAAGCTAAAGATTTAGATGAATTAGTAGGTGAGTCTGTTGCGTAATCAAGTACATATGACAGAAGATTTTGAAAACCTTTTGGCTTATAATCTGTATAACCAAACCGGTTATTCAAACACAGAAGATAGAAACAATATAAAGAAAATGCTGAAAGTAGGTATTGATAATATGCTAACGGAAAAGCAAAGAAAATGTGTCATTATGCACTACTTTGAGAAAAAGCCTATGAAACAAATTGCCAAGGAATTAGGTGTTTGTCCTTCAACAGTAACTCGAACAATTCAGTTAGCAAAGAAACGATTATCAATCCTAAGTGTGTTCTTATAATTTAAAAGTTATTTAAAGGTTATTTAAAAGTTATGTCATATATTTGGCATAACTTTTTTTATGAAAAAAATTTTTTTGTATATTTACAGTTTGTTTATAATTTACTTGTTTTAAAGAAATATATAGTATAGATATTTGTTATAATTTATTATAAAAAAACATCTAAGGGAGGAAAGTTTTATGATAAAAAACAAAACAATCAAAAAGAAACTTGTTAGTTTTATTCTTTCAGTTTGTATGGTATTAACAGCTACTTCAATTCCTGTGGTATCTGCTATTTCTACAAAAACTGAAAAAGCAGGTGTATCAGCAGAAACTACAAGTGCAAACCGTTACGGATTAGCAAGTAATATCCAAGAAGGTACAATTCTTCATTGCTTTAACTGGAAGTATAATGACATTAAAGCTGAATTGAAGAATATTGCTGATGCGGGTTTTTCAGCAATTCAAACTTCACCGGCTCAAAAGGGCATTGCTTCAGGTATTTGGTATTGGCTGTACCAACCACTGGGTTTTTCAGTACAAACTAATGATCTAGGTACTAAAGAAGATCTTAAGTCACTTTGTGATGAAGCCCATAAATATGGCATTAAGGTTATCGTGGATGTTGTTGCTAACCACTTAGCAGGTGACCATTCTAATATTCAGAATGACCTTAAAGACAGAAAATATTGGCATACATTTGGTGGTGGCATTGACTGGAAAAACAGATGGCAGGTTACTCACGGTGAAATCGGTATGCCTGACATTAATTCAGAAGATAGTTACGTACAGCAGGTTGTAGCTAAATATATTGATGAACTAAAAAGTCTTGGAGTAGATGGTTGCCGTTGGGATGCTGCAAAGCATATTGCTCTTCCAAGTGAAGAGTGTGACTTTTGGCCAACAGTTACAAAGCAAGGCTTATATCACTATGGCGAAATTCTTACTGGTCCTGATGACAGAAGTACCGGCAATGAAGGCTTAATGAAAGAATATACAGATTATATGACAGTTACTGACAGTAATTACGGTAAGGAACTTCGTGATTCTTTCAATAGTGGTAAAGCACCGGAATCCGGTGGTAATTGGGTAGCAAAGGGTATTTCTGCCGATAAACTTATCTATTGGGGCGAAAGCCATGATACATGGTCTAACAATCAAGATTATGGTTACTCTAATGATATGAGCCAGAATGTTATCGATAGGGCTTATGCTGTTGCTGCTAGTAGAAGCCAGATTACAGCTCTGTATTTCTCAAGACCATCATCAAAAGTTAAGACTGATATTAAGGCAGGTGTAAAGGGTTCAACACACTTTACAAGTAATGAAGTTGCAGAAGTAAACCGTTTCCATAATGCTATGATTGGTCAGAAAGACAGTTATGCAATGTCAAATAATTGTTCTGTAGTTACAAGAGAACAAGGTGCAGTAATTGTAAAGGGTAGTGGCAGTGGTAGTGTTACTGTTGAAAATGCAGGTAATTTAACTAAGCCGGGTACATATACCGATCAAGTTTCAGGTAATAAGTTTACAGTAACTTCAAATGAAATCAAGGGTGAGATTGGTTCATCCGGTATTGCAGTTATTTATAATGCAAAGGTTATACCACGAAACACAATTTCACAAACAGGTGGTACTTTTAAGACAGATAGTCTTTCACTTGACTTAGGTTTAAAAAATGCAACATCAGGTACATACCAAATAAATGGTGGCACAATAGAAACATATACAGGCACAAAGACTATTTCAATTGGAGCCGGTGATGATTTTGGTACACAGTATACGATTGATTTAACTGCCACTGATGGTAACGAAACTACTAGTGAAAGTTATACTTTTACAAAAATTGATCCAAATTCAGTACAGACAATTTATTTTGATAATTCATCTTACAATTGGTCATCAGTATATGTTTATATTTACGGTGGCGATAATGGCTCAGCAAGCAGTGCAGCGTGGCCGGGTACAAAGATGACTAAGGATAGTAGTACAGGTTACTATAGCCTTGTTGTTCCGGAAGGCTTTAAAAACGGTAAGGTCATTTTTACAGAAGATGAAAATGCTACAACCAACCGTTATCCGGCAGATATGGAACCGGGACTTTCTCTAAATGGTGCATCAATGCTATTTTCAGCTAATAATAGTTGGAAAGAGTACAAACCTGTTAAGCCTACTAAGCCAACTACAACTAAACCATCAGTAACATATCTATATGGTGATGTTAATTTTGACAAAACAATTGATGTTAAAGATGCAGTATTAATTGTAAAGGTAGTTGCCGGTAAGGTGTCATTTAATGATATTCAGACAAAGTCTGCTGATGTTAACGGTGATGGTGAAATCAATGTAAAAGACGCAACATTGATTCAAAAATATTCCGTTAAAATGGTTTCCTCTTTCCCAGTTGGTTTATCATTTACAGTTAATTAATAATTGTTATGTCAGATTGATTTTATGTATTACAAATAACATTCATTTAGGTCTTCTTATAAAAAATCTTAAATAAAAAATCCCAAAATGAAATATAACAAAACTTAGATTATGCAAATTTGTAATCACAAAATTTAATTAACTTATAGAAATAGTGGGGTTATGTAACTCCACTATTTTTGTGTAAAATAAAAAATGCTAAAGACTTTACCTACTTTTGATACAGTCTTTAGCATTTATTTTTTTAATTTAGTTTTAATAATTAGATTTTAAAATCTTCCTTTTTAAATTCAGGTAAAGCTTCAGTACTTTTTGGTACTCTAAGGGTAGGATTGTATTTAAATTTTCTGCATTTACCATTTTTAATACTTTTTCTAAGTGTACAAATGTAACCACTTGGTGCATCAGCACTGTTGGCACAGTATTCACATTTAATTTCAATGTTATTTCCAAATAATTTCATAATAATTCCTCAGTTATTCTACAATATTATATAACTATTATAAACTTATTTAATGATACTTGCAAGTGGTAATATTATATTGTAAAATATGTTTGGTGATAAATTATGAAAATTAACAGTAAAACAATGACACTAAACGAAAATAAAGGTGTACCATTTTTAACATACAATGTACTTTCAAATATTGATTTTATTCGTCATGCTTTTTCAACTAAGTATGGTGGTGTAAGTACTGATGAATGGACTTCAATGAACTTTGCTTTTTCTAGGGGAGATAAGCCCGAAAATGTAATTGAAAATTATAAAATCTTTTCCGATGCAGTAGGTTTTGATTATGATAGCCTTGTAACTTCTTCTCAAGACCACCACACATTTGTCAGACCTGTAACTAAGAAAGAATGTGGTATTGGCATTTGGAGAGAAAAGGATATTCAGTCTGTAGATGCTTTAATTACAAATGAAAAGGGTGTTACCCTTGTAACTCATTATGCAGATTGTACCCCACTGTTTTTTGTTGATAAAGAGAAGAAAGCTATTGGGCTTGCCCATGCCGGTTGGCGTGGTACAGTTGGTAGAATCGGTGAAGAAGTAATTAAGAAAATGACTAACCTATATGGTAGTAATCCAAAGGATATTGTTGTTTGTATCGGTCCTGCAATTTCAAAGTGTTGTTATGAAGTGGATAAAGATTGTGCAGATAATTTTTATGCACTAAATGACTTAGATAATTCAAAATTCATTTTCCCTAAGGAAGATGGAAAATATATGATTGACCTGCTAGAAACAAATAAGCAAATTGTAATGAAAGCCGGAGTAAAGGAAGAAAATATCACATTGTCAGACCTATGCACTAAGTGTAACTCAGATTTATTATGGAGTCATAGAGCAACTAACGGTCATCGTGGTACAATGTGTGCATTTATGTGTATTGAAAAGTAATTATGAGAGAATTAGTAGTAAAGAAAAATGACGCTAATCAGCGACTGGATAAATTTCTCTTGAAGAAATTTAAAACAATGCCTAAGAAAATGGCTTATATGTATATTAGAAAAAAGTGTGTGAAAGTAAATGGCAAAAAAGCAACTCCTGAAGTTATGCTAAAAGAAAACGACCTTCTCACTTTCTATATTAAGGATGAATTTTTTGATAATATACAAGAAGAAAATTATGAATTTCTAAAAGCACCGAAGAATTTAAAGATAATTTATGAAGATGAAAATATTATTCTATTGGATAAGAAACCCGGTGTAATTGTACATCAGGACAAGTCTTATCATTTTGATTGTCTTTTGCTTAGACTTCAACATTACCTTTACGATAATGGTGAGTATAATCCTAAGGAAGAAAACTGTTTTGCACCGGCACTTGTAAATAGAATTGATAGAAATACCGGTGGTATAGTTATTGGTGCTAAGAATGCAGAGTCATTGCGTATCCTTAACCAAAAAATGAAAGATAGGGAGCTTCATAAATTCTATCTTTGCTTACTTATTAACAAACCTAAAAAGGATAATGCAATTCTTTCGGATTACTTAATTAAGAATGAAAAGACTAATAAAGTAACTGTTCTAAGAAATGAAAAACAAGGAGCTAAGAAAATTTTAACAAAGTATTCTGTTCTGGAAACTAACAACAACTTAACCTTGTGTGAAGTGGAACTTTTAACAGGCAGAACTCATCAGATTAGAGCCCATATGTCCTCAATAGGTTGTCCCATTTTAGGTGACAATAAATATGGCAACAAAAAATTAAATCAAAAGTATTCCCTTTCAAAGCAATGTTTATATAGTTATAAATTAGCTTTTGATTTTACTACAGATAGTGGAATTTTAAGTTACTTAGACAAGAAAGATTTTTCCACAAATGATATTTGGTTTATGGATTATTTAAAATAATATTCACCAAAATCTAATAGTTGTATAATCTATTAAGGGGTGATTAAATGAGATGTTGGAGAACACAAAGGAAAATTTATTTTGCTTTTGCATTGGGACTGCTGATAGCATCAATTTTTCCTTATTGGTTAATAACTGACTGTTGTGCATTAATAATCATCCTTTTGTCATGTACATTATGTAGGAGGTAGTGGTATGAAAGTTATTGTTATTGATAATCCAAAGGTGTTAGGTGTTGTTCTTAGAAAAATTTATGGTATCAAAAAGCAAAAATCTGTTCAATCATAAATATTATGTAAAATTATATAAATATGACATATAAAAGGTATGCATAATTAACAAATTATGCATACCTTTTATTTATTTATAATTTATTCATATACTTTTTAAAATTTATTTGATATAATTGGAATGTAAATTTATTTACAAGGAGGAAATATAATGAAACGAAAAGGATTTTTATCAATAATCCTAGCTCTTACAATTCTTTCATCAGCATTTGCGTTTACAGTTAACGCTGTAACAGGTGCATCCGGTGAAACAGTTTATGTAAGAACAACCGGCTCAAACCCAACATGTTATATGTGGACTACTTCAGGTGGTACTACAACTAACAACGGTGCTTGGCCTGGTGTAACAATGACAAAGGTTGAGGATAATATTTATTCTTACACTCTAACAGGTTCTTTTGAAAATGTTATTTTCAACGATAGCAACGGACAGACAGATAACCTGGTTTATCAGGGAGCTAATATGCTTTATGATAAGTCAACAGGCAAGTGGGAACAGTACGCAGGTAGCGAAAACCCACCAACTGTTTCTTTCAAC
Organism: Ruminococcoides intestinihominis; assembly: GCF_040096285.1. Taxonomy (NCBI): domain Bacteria; kingdom Bacillati; phylum Bacillota; class Clostridia; order Eubacteriales; family Oscillospiraceae; genus Ruminococcoides; species Ruminococcoides intestinihominis. The sequence continues at coordinate 16,203 of NZ_JBBMEY010000039.1, forward strand.
AAGAAAGACGGTGCTACATACACAAATACTGTAAATGTTAAGATTACAACATCTAAAGCTACAAGTGCTTCATACAAGATTGACAACGGCAGTGCTGTTTCTTTCTCAGGTGAAACAACTGTAACAATCGGTGAAGGCGTTTCTGTTGGTACTTCAACAACAATTTCTGTTACTGCTACTAACGAATACGGTACAACTAATCAGTCAATCACTCTAACTAAGAAAGAATCAAGCCAGGGTGGTGGTGGAAGTGATGGTTCTACTACACCTGCTGAAACAGGCAAATATGCAACAAACCCTAACAGTAAAGTTGGTAAAAAGGCATCTATCACAATTGACGGTGACGCAAGTGACTGGTCAGATGATATGCTAATTGCTCAAGGTGCTGCATGGGATGTTGCTAACCACTGGAAAGGTGGCCACGAAAACTGTGTACTAGATACATATTCTCTATATGGTGCATGGGATGACGATAACCTATATATCGGTTGGCAGATGGTTAACACAACTGATACATGGGCTAGATCAGGTGACGGTCCTCTATCTGATGGTGGTAGAGTTCTTGATGTTCCACTAATCCTTGCTCTAAGCATTGACAATAATTCAACAAAGATGTCTAACAAGAACACAAGTGGTAATCCAATTTGGGGTCAGAAGATGGGCCTTGAATTCACAACTCATGTTGACAGACTTCTATATATGAGTGGTAAGCCGGGTCTTGGTAAACCTGCTATGTTCTCAGCAGTTGACGAACAGGGTAACACAAACTATACTGACGGTATGGTAGACTTTAAATCCGGTGGTATCGAATACAAGATGGCAACAACTTGTATCACAGATTCTATCATTGGTCTAAATTTTTCTGATGACCCTCAGGATTGTTACAATGACGGTGCTGATTGGGTTGACTACAAGACATTCCAGGGTTCTGCAGGTAATCACGATACAAAGTATGATTCATTCTACGAAATCAAGATTCCTCTAGATACTCTAGGTATTGACTCAAGCTACCTAACAAATAACGGTATCGGTGCAATGCTAGTTGCAACTCGTGGTGAATCTGCTCTTGACTGTATTCCTCACGACCCTTCAATGCTAGATAATGTAACAGGTGACTACTCAGCTGACCCAAGTACATCAGCTGAAAAGGATGACGTTGATAACATTACAGTTCCATTTGCTAAGATTGGTACTCTGGATTCTACTGATCCAACAAGACCAACAACTCCTACTGTTACAACTACAACAAAGCCAACAACTGTTACAACTACTACAGAACCAACTACTGTAACTACAACAACTAAGCCAACAACTGTTACAACTACTACAAAACCAACTACTGTAACTACAACAACAAAACCAACTACTGCTACAACAGTAACAGAACCTACCGGTATCTTAGGTGATGTAAACGGTGATGGTGTTGTAAATGTTAAGGACGCTACGGCTATTCAAAAGTATGCTGCTGAAATGACAGTTGAATTGAACTTAAAGTTAGCTGACTATAACAAAGATGGTTATGTTAATGTTAAGGATGCAACAGATATTCAAAAGACAACTGCATTCTTAAACTAATCAGTATTAGTTATTAACTTAAATTTAAAGGACGAACAGTTTATTCTGTTCGTCTTTTTGTTTATCTCATTTTTATTGATAAGTAAAGTTATGTATGGTAAAATAGATGTATGATTATTAGTGAGGTAGTTTTATGCTTGAAAATAAATTAGGAATGAAAAATTCTGCTGAACTTGCTCGTGAAGAAGAAAGACTCAGTAAGAAAAAAGCAGTTAAATTATTTGAAAATGGTGT
>NZ_JBBMEY010000040.1:0-15556 GCF_040096285.1 Ruminococcoides intestinihominis
TGCATAAGCAGACCTTGAATGAAACAATCACGGCAGTAAGGAGTGTGAACTATGTTCCCGATAAAATATATTGACAACAACCTTGTCTGGAACAAGGACAATGAAGTGTTTGCTTATTATGAGCTGATACCGTATAACTATTCTTTCTTATCCGCAGAGCAGAAATTTATCGTGCATGACAGTTTCCGACAGCTTATCGCACAGTCCCGTGAGGGTAAAATTCATGCGTTGCAGATTGCCACAGAAAGCTCCATAAGAAGTATGCAGGAGCAGTCAAAGAAACTGGTAACGGGAAAATTAAAGGAAGTTGCCTATCAGAAGATAGACGAACAGACCGAAGCGTTAGTATCTATGATTGGGGACAATCAAGTGGACTACCGCTTTTTTCTTGGCTTTAAGCTCATGGTTACGGAAGAACAGCTCAATCTGAAGAACCTCAAAAAATCGGCGTGGCTGACATTCAAGGAATTTCTCCATGAAGTCAATCACACGCTGATGAATGACTTTGTTTCCATGCCGAATGATGAAATCAACCGCTACATGAAAATGGAAAAGTTACTGGAAAACAAAATCTCCCGTCGCTTTAAGGTGCGTCGTTTGGAAATCAATGATTTTGGGTATCTCATGGAACATCTTTACGGCAGGGACGGTATCGCTTATGAAGATTATGAGTACCAGCTACCAAAGAAGAACTATAAGAAAGAAACGCTGATAAAATACTACGACCTTATCCGTCCGACAAGGTGTGTGATTGAGGAAAACCAGCGGTATTTGCGCTTGGAACATGAGGACAAGGAAAGCTATGTGTCCTATTTTACCGTCAATGCGATTGTCGGGGAGCTTGACTTTCCGTCGTCTGAAATCTTTTATTTCCAGCAACAGCAATTCACATTCCCCGTTGATACTTCCATGAATGTAGAAATCGTGGAAAACAGAAAAGCATTAACGACCGTTCGCAACAAGAAAAAGGAATTGAAAGATTTGGACAATCACGCCTATCAAGCAGGAAGTGAAACCAGCTCAAATGTGGTGGACGCCTTAGACAGCGTGGACGAGCTGGAAACGGACTTAGACCAGAGCAAAGAAAGTATGTATAAGTTAAGCTACGTCATACGGGTGTCTGCACCCGATCTTGACGAGCTGAAACGCCGTTGTGATGAAGTCAAGGACTTTTACGACGACCTCAATGTAAAGCTGGTGCGTCCTGCTGGGGATATGCTGGGGCTTCATTCAGAATTTCTTCCTGCCAGCAAGCGATATATCAATGATTATGTGCAGTATGTAAAATCAGATTTTCTAGCAGGGCTTGGTTTTGGTGCGACCCAGCAGTTAGGAGAAACTACGGGTATCTATATGGGCTATTCCGTTGATACGGGAAGAAATGTGTACCTGCAACCGTCTTTAGCTTCGCAGGGCGTAAAAGGCACAGTTACCAACGCCCTTGCTTCTGCTTTTGTCGGTTCTCTTGGCGGTGGGAAGTCGTTCTGCAATAATCTTCTGGTATATTATGCGGTGCTGTTTGGCGGTCAAGCACTTCTGTTAGACCCTAAAAGTGAGCGTGGCAACTGGAAAGAAACGCTCCCAGAAATCGCCCATGAAATCAATATCGTAAACCTAACAAGCGACAAGGACAATGCAGGACTTCTTGACCCATTTGTGATTATGAAGAATGTAAAAGACGCTGAAAGTCTGGCAATCGACATCTTAACATTCCTTACGGGTATTTCCTCTAGGGACGGCGAAAAATTCCCCGTACTTCGTAAGGCGGTTCGCTCCGTTACCCAGAGCGACAGTCGGGGCTTGCTCCATGTGATAGACGAGCTACGCCGTGAAGATACACCCATATCAAGAAATATCGCAGACCATATCGACAGCTTCACGGACTACGACTTTGCACACCTGCTGTTTTCAGACGGTACGGTGGAAAATGCTATCAGTCTGGATAACCAGCTCAATATCATTCAAGTAGCTGACCTTGTACTGCCAGATAAGGACACGACCTTTGAGGAATACACGACCATTGAATTATTGTCGGTGTCTATGCTGATTGTGATTAGTACCTTTGCCCTTGATTTTATCCATTCGGACAGAAGTATTTTTAAGATTGTCGATTTGGACGAAGCGTGGGCGTTCTTAAATGTGGCACAAGGAGAAACGCTCTCTAACAAGCTGGTTCGTGCTGGACGAGCTATGCAGGCAGGCGTTTATTTCGTTACACAATCGTCTGGGGACGTGGCAAAGGAAAGTCTGAAAAACAATATCGGCTTAAAATTCGCTTTCCGTTCTACTGACATCAACGAGATAAAACAGACCTTAGAATTTTTCGGTATCGACAAGGACGATGAAAACAACCAGAAACGGCTTCGTGATTTGGAGAACGGACAATGCTTATTGCAGGACTTATACGGGCGTGTCGGTGTGGTACAGATACACCCAGTCTTTGAAGAACTGCTACACGCCTTTGATACCAGACCGCCCGTACAGAGAAATGAGGTGGAGTGATGAAAGAAAGGATAAAAGGTGCGTTCACAAAAAGGAAGATACTTCACTTTCTCAAAATGGCTCTGTTCGTGGTGGCACTCTCCCTTATCCTGCTTTCACTTCTGGGGACGGTGGCTCATGCGACGGGGCTTGTGGACGATACCATAAACGCAGAAAATCTTTACTCTAAATATCCGCTGTCGAATTACCAGCTTGATTTTTATGTGGATAATAGCTGGTCGTGGTTGCCGTGGAACTGGCTGGACGGTATCGGAAAATCGGTACAGTACGGGCTTTACTGCATTACCAATTTTGTCTGGACGATAAGCCTTTATTTAAGCAATGCTACGGGCTATGTGGTGCAGGAAGCCTATAAGCTGGACTTCATCAATGATATGGCAGACAGTATCGGAAAAAGCATACAGACCCTTGCAGGCGTAACACAGAACGGTTTTTCCAGCTCTGGCTTTTATGTCGGTTTCCTGCTTCTCATTATCTTAGTGGTGGGACTTTATGTTGCCTATACAGGACTGATAAAACGGGAAACCAGCAAGGCACTTCACGCTGTTATCAACTTTGTGGTGGTGTTCGTGCTGTCCGCTTCGTTTATTGCCTACGCTCCCGACTATATCAAGAAGATAAATGAATTTTCATCAGACATCAGTACCGCTTCTTTGGACTTGGGAACAAAAATCATGCTCCCCAACTCTGACAGCGAGGGCAAGGACAGCGTGGACTTGATACGGGACAGCCTATTTTCTATTCAAGTGGAACAGCCGTGGTTACTCTTACAATTCGGGAACAGCAACGCAGAAGAAATCGGGGCAGACCGTGTGGAAGCTCTGGTATCAGTAAGTCCAGAGGACGAGGACGGAAAGACCAGAGAGGAAGTCGTGAAAACAGAAATCGAGGATAACGACAATAACAATCTGACGATACCGCAGGTGGTAAACCGTTTAGGTATGGTGTTCTTCCTCTTGTTCTTCAACTTAGGTATCACGATATTTGTATTCTTGCTTACGGGCATGATGTTATTTAGCCAGATACTTTTTATTATCTTCGCTATGTTTTTACCTATCAGCTTTTTACTTTCTATGATACCGAGCTATGAAAGCATGGCAAAGCAGGCAATCGTGAGGGTGTTTAATACCATAATGACACGGGCAGGAATAACGCTCATTGTAACGGTGGCGTTCAGTATTTCCAGTATGTTTTACAACATTTCCACGGACTATCCGTTCTTTATGGTGGCGTTCTTGCAGATAGTGTGTTTCGCTGGTATCTATATGAAGCTGGGCGACTTAATGAGTATGTTCTCTTTGAACGCTAATGACAGTCAAAGCATGGGACGCAGGATTTTCCGCAGACCGTATCTGTTTATGCGACATAGGGCTAGGCGTATGGAACACCGTATTGCAAGGGCAGTAAGTGCTGGCGGTATTTCGGGTGGTGTGGCTGGTGCGGTGGCTGGAAGTGCCGTTGCTGGCAAACGAGCGGAAAGAAAAAATACAGCTTCTAAAGAAAATCGGGGCAATACCACTTCCAGCATGGGACAGCGAGCAGGCTCAAAGGTGGGTGCTGTCTTAGATACGAAAAATAAAGTGAAAGACAAGGCAAATGCTGTCAAAGAAAACATCAAGGATATGCCGACACAGACCGCTTATGCGGTATATTCCGCAAAGGAAAAGGCAAAGTCCAGCGTATCAGATTTCAAGCGTGGCATGGTGCAGGAACAGCAGTCCAGACAGACGGGACGATTGGAAAAGCAGGAGCAACGCAGGCAGAATATTGCTGACAAGCGTATGGAGCTTCAAAAGGCACAAGAAGCAAGGCAGGCACAGCGAAAGGCTGACGGATCAGCGACAACGGGAGCTACCCGTCCCCATGAGCGACCAGCCACAGCTTCAACCATTCCAAAGCCGAGTACAGAAAAAACGCAGGAAATCAAACGCCCTGCCACAGCGACCACTTCAAAAGCAAGCGAGCCAGTCAAGACAAGCGTTATCAAAGAGCGTCCGCTATCTTCTGGTGCTTCTGATAGAAAAGCAACCCAGCTTACACAGCAAGTACATAGGCAGAATGTAGAAAAAGTAGTATTGCAGGAAACACGCCAGAATTACCCCAAAGACCGCAGGAAAAAGGTTCAGCAGACCCATAGCGTCCAGAAGAACCAACAGACCACAGAGAAAAGCCGTAATCTTGTAACGAAGAAAGGACAGAAGAAAAAATGAAACTGAAACATATCGCTCTTATTGGCAGTCTGTTTCCTATCCTCTTTTCTCTGGTGCTTTTCTTTGGTGTCCTCATTAGTGCGGACAGCGACGATGAGAACAGCAATTTTTCTTCTGGCATTACGGGTATGAACCTATCCGCAGAAGTCTTGAAACATCAGCCTATGGTGGAAAAATACGCCAAAGAATACGGTATTTCCGAGTATGTCAATGTATTGTTGGCTATCATTCAAGTAGAAAGTGGCGGTACGGCAGTAGATGTTATGCAGAGTTCGGAAAGTCTTGGTTTACCGCCTAACTCTTTAGATACAGAAAGCTCAATCAAGCAGGGGTGTAAATATTTTGCGTCCCTGCTTTCTTCCTGCAAAAATCAAGGTATCGACGATTTGAATGTAGCGATACAGTCCTATAATTATGGCGGTGGCTATGTGGGATATGTGGCAGGAAAAGGAAAGAAACATACCTACAATCTTGCAGAGAGCTTCGCCCGTGAGAAATCGGGTGGAAAGAAAGTAACTTACACCAACCCGATAGCCGTTGCGAAGAACGGGGGTTGGCGGTATGGCTATGGAAATATGTTCTATGTGGAATTAGTCAATCAGTATTTAACTGTTCCGCAGGTGTCGGGAGAATTGGCACAAAAGGTAATGAATGAAGCATTGAAATATCAAGGCTGGAAGTATGTCTATGGCGGTAGCAATCCCAACACTTCCTTTGACTGTTCGGGACTGACACAATGGTGTTATGGTAAAGCTGGTATCTCCTTACCGAGAACCGCACAAGCACAGTTTGACGCTACCCAACATCTTTCACTCTCGCAGGCAAAGGCTGGGGACTTGGTATTTTTCCATTCCACTTATAACGCTGGTACTTATGTAACACACGTTGGTATTCTTGTTTCGCCGACGCAGATGTACCATGCAGGAAATCCGATAGGATATGCAGACCTAAGTAGTAGTTACTGGCAACAGCACTTAATCGGTGCAGGACGAATAAAACAATAGAAAGGACTTGAAAAATATGTTTAAGAAGAATAAGAAACAGACAGAAACTATCAAAGAACCAAAAGAAAAAAAGGTGCGTACTGTCAAGGTAGGTACACATAAGAAAACCGTGATTGCGTTGTGGGTGGTGCTTATCGCAAGCGTGAGCTTCGGGGTGTATAAGAATTTTACTGCTATCGACCAGCACACGACCCACGAAAAAGAAATCATTGAACTTCGCTTGCAGGACACCAACGGGATAGAAAATTTCGTGAAGAATTTTGCGAAGTCCTATTACACATGGAATAACAGTAAAGAAGCGATTGAATCAAGGACGCAGGCAATCAACGGTTATCTGACAAAGGAATTGCAGGACTTGAATGTTGATACCATTAGAACGGATATACCGACCAGCTCCACAGTTACAGATGTGATTGTATGGAGTATCGAACAATCGGGAACGGACACTTTTTCTGCTACTTACGAAGTAGATCAGCAGATAAAAGAGGGAGAAAAGACAAGCAATGTGAAAGCAACCTATACCGTAAAAGTCCATATAGACGCTGACGGGGATATGTTAATCGTTCAGAACCCTACCCTTGCACCAGCAATCGAAAAATCAGACTATGAGCCTAAGACACCAGAAGCAGACGCAAGTGTAGACGCTGATACCGTGAATGACGCTACCGCATTTCTGGAAACATTCTTTAAGCTCTACCCGACAGCTACGGAAAAAGAGCTTGCCTATTATGTATCGGGAAATGTGCTTGAACCTATCGGCAGGGACTATCTTTATTCTGAACTGGTAAACCCTATCTTTACAAAGGACGGGGACAATGTGAAAGTCAAGGTAGGCGTGAAATTCCTTGATAATCAGACAAAGGCGACGCAGATATCGCAGTATGAACTTGTGCTACATAAGGATAGTAACTGGAAGATTGTAGGATAAATTATATAGCGTGCATTTCCTAAATGAGATTTGCACGCTTCACTTTCTGTACAAACACCATATAACACTTGACAACAGCGTTACTCTGTTATATACTGTTTATACAGAAAGGAGCTGTGAGATGAAAATTATTATAAACCATTCTTCAATGATACCTATTTACGAGCAAATAGTAGAACAAGTTAAAGCTTTAATTCGGAATGGAAAATTAAAAGAAAATGATAATCTTCCGTCTGTTCGTTCTCTTGCAAAAGAATTAAAAATAAGTGCTCTAACTGTGAAAAAAGCATATGATAGCTTGGAAAACGAGGGGTTTACGGTAACAATTCATGGAAAAGGAACATATGTTACTGCTACAAATACAGAGCTTTTATTAGAGGAACAGAAAAAGGAATTAGAAAGTGATTTAGAACGAGTTATTCAAAAAGGCAGATGTTACGGTATCAGTGATGAAGATATAAAAAAACTATTTGAGTTAATTTTGGAGGGTTAGATATGTTAAAAATTGAGCATTTGAAAAAAAGTTATGAAAACTTTTCGCTTGATTGTTCTCTTGAAGTAAAGAAAGGTCATGTAACTGGTTTGATTGGTCAAAATGGTGCAGGAAAAAGCACAACATTTAAAGCTATTTTAGGGCTAATTTCCTTTGATAGTGGAACTATCAATATTCTTGGAAAGTCATTACAAGATTTTACTGCAAAAGACAAGCAAGATTTGGGAGTAGTTCTTTCGGACTCTGGCTTTAGTGGATATTTAACAATCAATGATATTATTCCTATTATTGATAATTTATATCAAAATTTTGATAAATCATTTTTTATAGAACAAGTTAAAAAGTTTCAGCTTCCACGAAATAAAAGAATAAAAGATTTTTCAACTGGTATGAAAGCGAAAGTAAAAGTCTTAGTTGCTGTTTCACACAATGCAAAGTTGTTAATTCTTGATGAACCAACGGCGGGATTAGATGTAATAGCTAGAGATGAATTGTTAGAAATGCTAAGAGATTTTATAGAAAAAGGCGAAGAACGCTCTATTTTAATTAGTTCTCACATTTCCAGTGATTTAGAAACTTTATGTGATGACCTTTATATGATACATCAAGGAAAAGTAATTATGCACGAAGATACTGATGTTTTACTAAGCGATTATGCACTACTTAAAGTTGATGAAGAAGAATATTCCAAATTAGATAGACAATATATTTTACGTACAAAAAAAGAAAGCTATGGATATAGTTGTTTAACTAATCAAAAACAATATTATGCTGAAAATTATCCTCAAATGGCGATTGAAAAAGGAAATATAGACGAAGTAATAACAATGATGATTAGAGGTGTTGAATAATGAAAGGTTTATTGATTAAAGATTTTAAATTGCTGAAAGGACAGAAAAACTTCTTTATGACTATTACTGCTATATCTATAATAATGATAATAGTATCTCCGGGGACTTCGTTTCCGATTGGTTTCTTAGGTTTTGTGGGGGCATTATTCTCATTGAGTTCAATTAGCTATGATGAATTTGATAATGGAAATGCTTTTTTATTTTCTTTACCGATAACACGAAAAGATTATGTACTGGAAAAATATATTTTTGGATTGATTTCAGGAATAATGTTTTTGTTGTTGGGAACTGTTATTAGTTTAGTTGTTATTGGTATTACAAAAACAGGCAGTTTTAATGAAATTTTTTTAACAGCAGGTTCTTTATTTCCTACTATTTTATTGATTTTATCAATCATGCTTCCTTTTATCTTGAAATTTGGTGGAGAAAAAGGAAGAATTGCTATCATAGGTGTAATGGGATTTATATTTGTTATAGGACTGCTTCTTATAAAAACTACTGAATATTTAGGAATAGATTTATATGTCTTAATAAATAAATTACCTAAATTTGAACCACTAGTATATATAATATTATTTTTATTGCTTTCAGTTGTTATTTTAGGTATCTCCTATCTTATTAGCTTAACAATACTAAAGAAAAAAGAGTTTTAGAAAAGAGAGGTGTGCTTATGGACTTGACTATTTTGGTAGTAGGATTGATATTGGGCGTTGGTATTCCTTTAAGAAATAAGGCAATCAAAAAGCGTAGAGAAAATATGAAAGAGAAAGGAAATGAGGAAAAATGAAAAAATATGAATATTTAGAAATTGATTATACTGCGAAAGGTGTTGTGTTCCTTTGCACCGATAAACATAAGGAAGTTATAAATAGCTATGCAGAAAATGGGTATCGCTATGTTGGTTTTATACCTACAGAAATTGACGCAAAAGGTTGTATGCGAAAGATTGATTTAATTTTTGAAAAAGAAGATTAACTCATTTTAGGGAGTTGGTTCGAATGATAGGGTTAAAAAAACGAGATATTAAAAAAGCATTAAAGGCTGGTGCAAAGGCTGGCGGTATGTCATTAGCTGATGTACGGGAAAATATTGAAGCAACGATTGATGAAGCTATGAATAGCACCGACCCAGAGGTGCAGGCAAATTTTAAAAAGTATTTTGGGAATAAACGCCCTACACCAGAAGAATATATTTATATCATTACGAAAAAGACAAAGGCAAAATTATAATAAAAGGGTCGTGGAAATGCTTCACAAAATTGTGATCTGCATTATCACGGCTCTTTTACTCTCTGTTTACTTTCAAAACTGTAAGTGTAATTGAATACAGCCCTTGCTATAATTTAATTGTATTCCAAAACAAATAAATGTGGCAGGAAGAAAGGAGCGATTTTTAATGGAACACATTTTAAATTTAGAGCAAGTAAAAAAATACTACGGGGGTAACTCTGGAAATATCACAAAGGCAGTAGACGGTATTTCTATGTATGTAGACAAGGGCGAATTTGTCGCAATAATGGGAGCTAGTGGTTCTGGAAAGACTACCCTATTAAACTGTATCTCTACGATTGATACTGTAACCAGCGGACACATTACAGTCAACAATCAAGATATTACCAAAATCAAAGATAAAGATTTTGCTGATTTTAGACGTGAAAATCTAGGGTTCATTTTTCAAGATTTCAACCTTTTAGATACCTTAACGATTGAAGAAAACATTTCTTTGTCATTGGTAATCAACAAACAGAACCCTGCTGATATTGACAAACGAGTTCATGCTATCGCTGATAAATTGGGTATTCGTGATATTTTATCGAAATTTCCTTATGAAGTTTCTGGCGGACAAAAACAGCGTTGTGCTTGTGCAAGAGCCTTAATCAATGAACCGAAACTGATATTAGCTGATGAACCGACGGGAGCTTTGGACTCAAAATCTTCCAGATTGTTACTAGAAACAATGTCTGACATCAACAAGAAAATGCAAGCTACTATTTTAATGGTAACACATGACCCGTTTAGTGCGTCTTTCTGTGAACGTATTCTGTTCTTAAAAGACGGTAAGATATTCAATGAAATTTTCAGAGGGGAAAAAAGCAGAAAAGATTTCTTCAATGAAATACTGGATATATTAACCTTGCTCGGAGGTGAAGTTGGAAATGTTAGGTAAATTAGCGGTTAGAAATACAAAAAGAAGCATTAAAGATTATTTGATTTATCTGATAACGATTACGATTTCATTTTCATTGATACTTGCGTTTAATTTAATTGCAAGTTCTGATAAGGTTGTAGAGTTATCTACTGGTATGGGGTCATTCAAAACAGTATTAACTTTTATCAATGCTGTAATTGTATTTGTTGTATGTTTTCTGATTAACTATACGACAAGGTTCATGTTTGAAAAAAGAAGTAAAGAATTAGGGACATATATGCTTCTTGGAATAAAGAAAAAGAAAGTTGCACATTTACTTGTAACAGAGAATATATTACTGGGATTTTTAGCATTTGTACTATCTATTCCGCTCGGCTTTCTGTTCAGTCAGTTTGTATCATTAGTTATTGTAAAAATGCTGGGTATTCCAGAGGTTATATTTATTTCTTTAAATCTTATTTCTATCGAATTGCTGGCAATTTATTTTATGGCGATATACGTATTGGTTTTGCTTAACCTTTTACGAAGAATTAGAAAAATGACGGTACACGACTTCCTTTATTTTGACAAACAAAATGAAAAGAAAATGTTCCGCAGTAGTAAAAGAAGAAATATTATTTTTGTTATAAGTCTTTTGTTAGGTATAGCTTCTTTAGTTTTTTGGCACACACGATTTAATTTTGAAAACTATAGTACAAGTGAAAACATCAGTTACTTAACAATTTGTATTTGTGTATTGATTATCAGTATATATGGTATTTCTGCAACCTGTGCAGATATGTTCTTGTCTGTTTTGTTAAAAAGCAAAAAACTAAAATATAAAAGTGATAATTTGTTTGTTGCCAGAACCTTTGCGTCTAAGGCTCGAACAATGGGTTTCACATTCGGGACACTCTCCATGTTGATATTACTATCTTTATTGTGTTTGAATTTTTCCAGTATCAACAAAGGTGTATATCAATCCACGATAGAAAGAAGTTCTCCCTATGATATTAGTATTTATGAAGTTAAAAAACCATTTAGTGATTTTAGCGAATACCTAGATTATATTGATGATGAATATACGATTTCAAATTCTTTAGAATATGACATCTATAAAGAACCAAATCATCAGATACAAAATTTCTTTCAAGTAGAGTTTTACGATTTTGACGCTATTTTGAAATTAAGTGATTACAATAAAATGTTGGAACTAAGGGGGTTGGATACAGCTCAGCTAAAAGAAAATGAATATCTTATTATTACAGACAAACAATATTTGCATAAAGTTGAAAACAATAATGAGATAAAAGTCTTACAATTATCAAATGGGGAAAAATTAAATTTGAAAGAAATAGATACGCAAACATATTGGTATGCAATGTGTAATTCTGGTCGATTTACCGTAGTTGTTCCAGATGTTTATACACAAGATTTAGAAATAGCTGAAAGACATCTTATTGTAGATACAAAAGAAGATACAACAGCCGATTATGAACAACAATTTCTAAAAGATATGGAAGATAAATTTATTGAAGTAAATGAAAACGGAGAAGATGTTCTTCAGTCTTATAGAATAAATATGCGAGGAACAACAGTAGAAGAACAAAACTCTATGACAGCTATGATTGCAAGTATCTGTTTATATATTGCTTTTGTGCTTATTTCTGCTGTAGGAACAATCCTTGCTGTTCAATCATTAAGTGATTCAACTAAATATAAATATCGTTATTCTACGTTACGAAGAATAGGTGTGAATGACAAATCACTTTTTAGAACAATCAAAAAGCAATTATTGATACTGTTTGGTGTTCCTACCGTTTATTCTATTATATGTGGTTTCTTCATGGTAGTATCTATGAATAATATTTTTCAAATTTTATTACAGAGTAAATATTCTTATTTGGCTTATTTCATAGGAAGCTTATTGATTTTCTTCTTTATATACGGAATTTATTGGATAGCAACGTATATCGGTTTCAAACGAAATATCAATGAGGAGAGTTAGATTTTTCTAGCTCTCCTGCTGTGGAATTATTATAATAGTAAATCAAGGGGGTGTGGAAATGAGAATAGCAATTATCGAAGATGATGAAATCACTCGTCTGGAGCTTTCTAAACTATTGAACACACAAGGATATGAAACAGTCTTGTTGACTAACTTTGAAAATCTGACAAAGGAATTAAAGCAATATTGCGTAGAGCTGGTTTTGCTTGATATTAACCTGCCGTATGAAAATGGCTATGAAGTATGCAGGAAAATAAAACAAGCTATGCCAGTACCTATTATCTTTGTAACAAGCAGAGATACAAATGCTGACGAATTGAAAAGTATTCAAGTGGGTGGAATTGACTTTATCACAAAGCCGTATGACACGCTTATTCTTCTTGAGAAGATCAAGCGTGCATTGCAGTTATCAAACCCGAATAATTTCCGTGAGCTTGTTAAAAAAGATTGTACCCTTGATTTACATTTATCTATTTTGAAGTATCAAGAGAAAAGCATTGAATTGACAAGAAATGAATTTCGTATTTTATACTACTTCTTTATGAACGAAGATAAAGTTATCAGTAAGGAAGAACTATTGGAAAAGCTGTGGAACGACAAATATTATTTAGACGAAAATGTATTACTGGTTAATATGACCCGTCTAAAAAAGAAAATGAAAGAAATCGGTATTGTTCATTTATTGGAAAATATACGAGGAAAGGGTTGGAAACTGTGAGCTTTTTTACATTCTTAGAAGAAAAAATAACAGAGATATTGTTTCAGCTTTTCTTTCTTGCCTTAGTAGCATTTCTCTTGATTTTCTACGGTGTAGATACGCTATTTGTTGTATTGCTGGTAATTCTGTTCATCAGCATACAAGGGCTTTTTCAATGGTGTTTGTATCGGAAGAAACGTAAGGCTTCGCAACATATTATTGATTTAGTAGACGGACTGGAAGAAACCTACTATATTGCAGATGTTTTACCAAAGCCAAAAGAATTTCAAAATGAAGCCTATTACTACGCACTAAAAAAAGCCTGCAAATCTATGAATGATGAAATCGGTAAAATCACAGAGGAAAAGCAGGATTATCAAGAATATGTGGAAAGTTTCGCCCATGAAATTAAAATACCGATAGGAGCATTGTCTTTGACGTTCGATAATACGAAAAATTACACGTTAAAAAAAGAAACAGACAAGATATTTCAGTTGGTGGAACAAATGCTCTACTATGCAAGGAGTGAAAATACGGAAAAGGACTATTTTGTAAAACAGTTGCAGTTAGACGAAGTGATACATAATGTCATTCTGAAATTTCGTCATTCACTTATGGAAAGGAAAGTAATTATCAATATCCATGACATAGAGAATGTTGTATATACTGATGAAAAATGGCTGACATTCATTCTATCTCAAATCGTGCAAAATGCGATTAAGTATTTTGACAAGCAGGAAAACAAACTGACGATATACAGTCAAGACAACGGAACAAATATACTGCTTGTAATTGAAGATAATGGCTGT
Organism: Ruminococcoides intestinihominis; assembly: GCF_040096285.1. Taxonomy (NCBI): domain Bacteria; kingdom Bacillati; phylum Bacillota; class Clostridia; order Eubacteriales; family Oscillospiraceae; genus Ruminococcoides; species Ruminococcoides intestinihominis. The sequence goes on from NZ_JBBMEY010000040.1 coordinate 13,630, forward strand.
GGAATAAAAACGTCTGATTTATCCCGTGTATTTGAAAAAGGCTTTACTGGTTCTAACAGAAACAAGGCAAATGCAACAGGTATGGGACTGTATCTATCTAAAAAATTATGCGATAGGTTGGGGTTGAAATTGGATATTGCTTCTACGGAAAAAGAATATACAAGACTGACAATTATATTTCCAAAAGGAACAGTTCATAATTTTTCAGAGTAATTTGAAAAACCATGCCAACATTGATACGGTGCTTTAAGGGGGCTTGCGTTATGGAAAGCTTTAAGTACAATTATTTGCAATCAAATCCCACCTAATAGCACACTATTAAAAATTGAATATGTTTTAGCTTTAAAGGCTCGTACAGACTATATGTTTTGTGCGGGCTTTTTTCATACCCGAAAAAATTTAAAAAATTTTTCAAAAGAGGTCATTAAATCACACCTAGCTGTCCTTATATGGTGCGGAAAGAGGGATAAACACTTTTCAAATCATAAAGGAAAGGAGGTGAGATTGATGAAACCGTCTGACTTCCAGAAAACAGTTCAATGTCGTTTTGAAAGTTGTTTAAAGAAAGTTGTCCGTAGTGTCGTGAAAGATTATTACAAGGAATTAAACCGTCGTAAGAATAAAGAAATATCTTTCAGCGAATTGCCAGATGTCCTTGTTGATAAAATGGCTGTTTGGGACGACTACGAAACAGATTATACAATCTTTTCAGTATGTGGCATTGATATTCGTGTCCTTGATGATGAATTGGCAGAAGCCTTGAAGAAACTTCCAGAAAGAAAACGCAATACTCTGTTGATGTATTACTTCTTGGAAATGACAGAAAGTGAAATTGCCAACTTGCAGAAAATCACGCAAAGCGGTGTATTTAGAAACCGACATCACGCTTTGGAAACTATGAAAAAAATACTCAAGGAGGAACATTAGAAAATGAAACAGTTATTTAAGAAACCGTCTTATTACTTGATTTCATCAGCTATGGACGGAAACGAAAAAGCGATTGAAAAATTACTGGCATTTTATGACCCTTACATATCAAAGTGCTGTTTGCGTTCACTTTATGATGAATACGGCAATGTTTATATCGTTGTAGATATGGAATTAAAAGGACGTATCAGAGAAGCACTTATCAAAATGATTTTAGGTTTTGATATTGAAGATATGGACTTAGAACCAGAAGAATAAGCAGTTTTTAGCGGAGCATGATTTAATATCCCCCTCTTTCCTGCTCTGCCACCTGCTTTTATATGAAAGCAACACGCTTTCGCCACAGCTCTTTGACAACTGAATAAAGCAGACAGATACGTTTGTGAGATGGCGAGCCACGGGGACTGTACGCCACGACCTTTTCAAAAGAAAGCGAGCGACCCACGCAGTGATCCGAGAGCGACTGTTGGAAAAGTTGTTTTGCCACGACCTATCCTCACAGAATAATGATACGTCCGCATGGTGCGGTTCTGCCCACAAGAATGGGAATAGTTGAGATACTAATGGAGCTTTCCAAAGCCGTCTGCCTGCTTGTAAAAAACGACACACAGTAAAGGGGGTGCATAGATTATGAACAATACTGATGTGCCTATTTGGGAAAAATATACGCTGACGGTTGAAGAAGCGTCCAAATACTTCCGCATTGGCGAAAAGAAATTGCGTAAATTAGCCGAAGAAAATCTTGACGCTGGCTGGGTTATCGTGAACGGCAACCGTATTCAGATTAAGCGAAAACAATTTGAAAAAATCATAGATACATTGGACGAAATCTAATGTCATTGAGCCGTAGATATGGTATAATAAATATAGCGTATCACGGCTCGTTCCATGACGGAAAGGAGCTTTACACTATGTCTAATGTAAAACGAAAAGACAGTAAAAATCGCAATTTGCGTAATGGAGAGAGCCAGCGAAAAGACGGAAGATACGTTTATAAATA
>NZ_JBBMEY010000041.1:0-15125 GCF_040096285.1 Ruminococcoides intestinihominis
TCATAGTTATATATGATTTAAAATGCATAATCTCACTATAAATTTTTCTTTATAGACAATTAAATTTAAAACAAACTTACCTTTACCCACAAACAAAATTGAAAAAACCTAATTTATCAATCTCACCTTTACTCACAGAAAAATTGAAAAGCCCAAATTTATCTAACTAAACTTACACATAAACAAAATAAAAAACATATAATTATATTAAACCGGATATATAATAAAAGATTTATCTTTACAATTTAAATAGAATAAAAACTTATATAAAACAACAACAGCACAACTTTCGTTGTGCTGTTGCTGTGTATTTTTGATAGTGAGGTATAGAAAAATACTACATTCATCAAAAAAACATTAACATTTAACATTTTCACTTGAGGGGGAGTCAGGAATCCCACAAGTAATTATATTATAATCCTATTTTTTTAATAAGTCAACTACCACAGACTATTATATAGGAAATTCACTATATTAAATTGCTATAACAAAAAAGGCTTTCACTACAATGTAATGAAAGCCATAATTTATATATTTAGAAATTAATCTTTCTTGCCAAACTTACGGAAACGAGCATATCTTGTATCAATAAGTTTATCTGTGTCAACAGCCATATTTTTCTCAAATGTTCTGGCAACCAGCATTTTTAGTCCCTCAAACATTTTTCTATCATCACTATCAACAGGTTCACGAATAATTCTTTCAATAACACCAAGGTCAAACAAATCGTGGGAAGTTAACTTTAAGCAGTTAGAAGCCTCAGGTGCTTTTGAACTATCTTTCCATAGAATTGATGCACAACCCTCAGGTGAAATTACTGAATAAATACTATCTTCAAGCATCCAAACTTCATCAGCAACTGCCAGTGCCAAAGCACCACCTGAACCACCCTCACCGATAATAATGGAAAGCACAGGTGTCTTTAATGTCATCATTTCCATAAGGTTCTCAGCAATAGCAAGACCTTGACCTCTTTCCTCAGCACCGATACCGGGATAAGCACCACTGGTATCAACTAAGCAAAATACAGGTCTGTGGAACTTTTCAGCCTGTTTCATAAGTCTTAATGCTTTTCTGTAACCCTCTGGGTTAGCAGAACCAAAGTTACGGTTCATTCTTTCCTTAGTATTTCTACCTTTTTCAATACCGATAACTGTGATAGGTTGGTCATAAAGCATTGCTAAACCACCAACAATAGCCTTATCATCACCAAATCTTCTGTCACCATGCATTTCAATAAATGATGAACCGAACATTTTGTTAATATAATCAACGGCAGTTAATCTCTTAGAGTCTCTGGCTGCCATTACCTTATCATAAGCATTCATTATTCTTGAACCTCCTTGTTAGGATTGTGAATAGAAAGAAGATAAGCAAGAGTTTTCTTCATATCTTTTCTCTGTACAACAGAATCTACAAAACCTTTTTCAAGTAAGAATTCTGATCTTTGGAAACCCTTAGGAAGTTTAGTGTGGGTTGTTTGTTCAACAACTCTCTGTCCTGCAAATCCAACAAGAGCCTTTGGCTCAGCAAGGATAATGTCACCCTCCATAGCAAATGAAGCAGTAACACCACCTGTTGTTGGGTCAGTTAGAACAGTAATATATAGAAGCCCTGCATCACTGTGACGCTTTACTGCACCGGAAGTCTTTGCCATCTGCATTAGCGACAACACACCTTCCTGCATTCTTGCACCACCTGAAACTGTGAAAATAACAATAGGTAGTCTATTGTCTGTAGCATACTCAATAGCTCTTGTAATCTTTTCACCGGTAACAGTACCCATAGAACCCATCATAAAGTCTGATGACATAACACAAATTGCAGTATCATTGCCACCGATTTTACAAGTACCTGTGATTACATTTTCTTTTTCATTACTTTTTTCTTTAGCAATTCTTAGTTTTTCTTTGTAGTTAGGAAAATTAAGAATATCTGTACTTTCCATATCCTTATCCATTTCAACGAAAGTACCCTTGTCGGCAACAATCTTAATTCTTTCCCTAGCAGTCATTCTAAAGTGATGATTACATTTACTGCAAACACTAAGGTTTTCTTTCAAATCACTTGCCAAAAGCATATTGTTACAAGCAGGACACTTTACCCACATTGAATCAGGAACAAATGGCACTGAGTTATTTGATTGGTTAGAACCCTCAAGTTCATTCTTTGGTTTTAAAAAAGTAAATAAATCCAACATAATCACCCATTTCGTAAATTATTCGTAAAAACTATATAAGCACATTATAACACGATTTTCACTTTGATACAATTACTTTTTTCTTCTCTTCTCAAATTCTTCGATAAAATCAGTTGTATAAGAACCATCAATAAATTCTTTAGCAGAAAGAATTTCAATCTGTAGGTTTCTGTTGTGGTCAATACCACTGATTGAAAGTTCAGAAAGTGCCATCTTCATCTTTCTGATAGCAAGATCACGAGTTCTGCCTTGAACAATAACCTTGCCTACCATACTGTCATAGAATGGTGGAATAACATAATCCTGATAAATAGCAGTATCAAAACGAACAAATGAACCACCCGGAATATGTAGCTTTGTAATCTTACCACAAGATGGTCGGAAGTCCTTGTCAGGATTTTCAGCATTAATTCTACATTCAATGGCGTGACCATGGAAGAATATCTGATCCTGAGTTTTATCAAGCTTACAACCGGCAGCAACTCTAATCTGCCACTGTACTAAGTCAAGACCTGTTACCATTTCTGTAACACCGTGTTCAACCTGTAAACGAGTATTCATTTCCATAAAGTAGAAGTTCTTGTCCTTATCAAGTAGAAATTCTACTGTACCGACTGAATTGTAGTTTACTGCCTTAGCAGCCTTAGTAGCAGCATCCATCATTTTTGCTCTGATTTCAGGAGTAATTGATGGGCTAGGACTTTCTTCAATTAACTTTTGGTTCTTTCTCTGAACAGAACATTCTCTTTCACCAAGGCATAGAACATTGCCGTGCTTATCACAAAGCAACTGCATTTCAATATGCTTAACCGGTTTTAGGAATTTTTCTATGTAGCAACCACTGTCACCAAATGCACTTTTGGCTTCACTTGATGCACTTCTGAAAGCATTCAGGAAATCCTCTTCTTTTTCAACAAGACGGATACCTCTACCGCCACCACCGGAACGAGCTTTAATAAGAATTGGGTAGCCAATCTTACCGGCAGCTGCTTTAGCTTCATTTTCATCTTCAATAACTTCTGTACCGGGAGTAACAGGTACACCGGCTTTTTGCATTGTTTTTCTTGCTTTATCCTTGTCACCAAGGTCCTCAATCATCTGAGAAGATGGACCAATGAAAGTAATGTTACACTTTTCACAAAGAGAAACAAACTTTGCATTTTCAGAAAGAAGTCCGTATCCCGGGTGAATAGCCTGAGCACCGGAAGAAACAGCTATTGTTAAAATATTAAGCATATTTAAGTAACTATCCCCTACCTGAGCAGGACCAACACAATAGGCCTCATCAGCTAATGATACATGAAGGGCATCCTTATCAGCTTCACTATAAATAGCAACTGTGCTGATACCCATTTCTCTACAAGCTCTGATAATTCTTACTGCAATTTCACCACGGTTTGCAATTAAAATTTTTGAAAACATTTTTAAATCTCCAATCCTCTAGGAGTTTTACTTTACAGCAAATGACATTTCTGCCTGAACATGAAGTTTGCCGTTTACATAACCCTTTGTACTAATAAAATAGAATGGTGCCCTTACTCTTGTAACTGTAGCAACAGTTTCCAATGTGTCACCGGGTAGAACAGGTTTCTTAAACTTAACACCATCTAACTTTGTAAAGTAAGGTGTGCCACCTTTTACCTTATCAGCAAGAAGTACACAACTGGCCTGTCCCATCATTTCACAAAGAATAACACCGGGAACAACAGGGTTACCCGGGAAGTGACCTTTTAAGAAAAATTCGTCACCTTTAATTGTATAATAACCTTTTGCCTCATTTTCACCTGTTAATTCTGCTCTTTCAACAAGTAGCATATTATCTCTATGAGGTAAAATCTGCTTAATTTCTTCTTGATTCATTTTAAATTACCTTTCTTTAGTTGTAATTTATTTTTACATATTAATGCATAATGGGGCGAACAATGTTCGCCCATACAAATTTTTTATGTAAAATTATTCAATAACGAAAAGTGGCTGACCGTATTCGATAATGTCACCATCTTTAACAAGGATTTCCTTAATAGTGCCATCTTCTTCTGCCTGAATTTCGTTCATTAGCTTCATAGCTTCAATGATACAAACTGTATCACCCTTTTTAACTGTCTTACCAACGGTTACATATGGTTCAGCTTCAGGAGATGCTGCCTTATAGAAAACACCAACCATAGGTGCTTTAATTGTTTTGCCTGTAGGCTGAGGAGCAGTTGTAGGTGCAGGAGCCGGAGCAGACTGCTGTACAGGTGCAGTTTCTATTACAGGAGCTTGTACAGGAGCAGGTGCAACAGTAGGTGTTGGGGCAGCAGCATTAAAAGCTACTGCAGGAGCAACAGGCTTATTCTTTTCAATACGAATTCTTCTGCCCTTTTTTGTTTCTATTTCAAGAACACTTAAATCGTTCTTATTAGCAAGTTCAATTAATCTTTTAACATCATCAAGGTCATACTTCTTTAGTTTAAAAACTTCCATCTTAGTCCTCCATAAACTTCTTGAAGATTAGGCAAGCATTGTGACCACCAAAGCCAAGGTTAGTAGATGCTGCAACATTTACATCTCTCTTAACTGCCTTGTTAGGTGTGTAGTTAAGGTCACATTCTTCATCTTTTTCTGTGTAGCCGATTGTTGGTGGGATAATACCATTCTTTAGAGCAAGTGTACAAACAATAGCTTCTAATGCACCGGTAGCACCAAATAGGTGACCTGTCATTGACTTTGTTGAAGAAACATTTACTCTGTAAGCATTTTCACCAAGAGCCTTCTTGATAGCCTTTGTTTCTGTTACATCATTTAGGTGAGTTGATGTACCGTGAGCATTCCAGTACCATTCTTCATCACCTGTAACATTAGCTTCTTTCATAGCTACCTTAATTGCCTTTGCAGGAGTTTCAGCAGTTGCATCAGGAGCAGTAATATGGTGAGCATCACAAGTGTTACCATAACCGGCAATTTCAGCATAAATCTTAGCACCACGAGCCTTAGCGTGTTCATATTCTTCAAGAATCATACAAGCGCCACCTTCGCCCATAACAAAGCCATCACGGTTCTTGTCAAATGGGATAGATGCATTCTTAGGGTCATTTCTTGTTGTAAGTGCCTTACAGTTTTGGAAACCGGCAATTGATAGTGGAGAAACTGCAGCTTCTGCACCACCTGTTATAATTGCATCACAGTAACCGTCTCTGATTGCATGGAAAGCTTCACCGATTGAGTTTGCACCTGTTGCACAAGCAGTTACGATTGGTACACAAGGACCTTTTGCCTTGAACTTAATAGCGATTGTACCTGAGGCCATATTAGCAATCATCATTGGAATAAAGAAAGGGCTAACCTTTCTTGCACCAAACTTTTCCATATTGATAGAGTTCTTATAGAAACTATCAAGGCCACCGATACCGGCACCTACATAAACACCAAAGTTATCTTCTTCAATCTTACCTAGGATGTCACTGTCTTCTACAGCTTCAGTTGCTGCTGCAACTGCATACTGTGTATATAAATCGTTCTTTCTTAAATCTTTCTTTTCAAAATACTTTGTTGGTTCGAAATTTTTAACTAAACCGGCAATCTTAACCTTTAGACCTTCTGTACTAAAGCGTTCTTCAGGAATAAAGTCAATACCTGAAACACCGTTTACAAGGTTGTCCCAAGTTGTCTTCATATCATTACCTACCGGAGTCACTGCTCCAATACCAGTTACTACTACTCTTCTCATATTAGCTACCTTTCTTCGTAAATTTAAGGCAAATTACATTGCCATACCACCGTCAACTCTTAGAACTTCACCTGTAATATATGAAGCATCATCAGAAGCTAGGAAACAAATTGCATTTGCAACATCTTCAGGAGAACCGGCTCTCTTCATTGGGATACCACTTGAAATCATATCCTTTGCCTTATCAGAAAGCTGATCTGTCATATCTGTGGCAATATAACCAGGAGCGATAGCATTAACTGTAACATTTCTGCCACCAAGTTCCTTTGCAACTGACTTTGTTAGACCGATGATACCGGCCTTTGATGCTGAATAGTTAGCCTGACCTGCATTACCCATAATACCAACAACTGATGCAAGAGAAATAATTCTACCACTTCTCTGCTTCATAAAGTGCTTATAAGTTGCTTTCATCATATTGTAAGTACCCTTTAGGTTAACATTGATAACTGCATCAAAATCAGCTTCTGTCATCTTAACCATAAGCATATCACGAACAATACCTGCATTGTTAACCAGAATATCAAGACCACCAAAGTCCTTAATAACTGCATTAACAGTTTCCTGTGCTGATTCAAAGTTTGAAACATCACTCTTATAGAACTTTGCCTTTGCTCCCATTTCTTCTAGTTCTTTAATAGCAGGAGCTGCCTTTTCTTCGTCACAAATATCAGTAATAATAATTGTTGCACCTTCACTTGCTAACTTCTTACAAGTAGCAAAACCGATACCTCTTGAACCACCTGTTACAAGAGCAATCTTACCTTCTAACTTCATATACTTCTCCTTTTTCTTACACATTTAGTGCATCTAAATCTTCTTTATTTTCAACCTTAATTGCAGTAACATTTCTGTCAATTTTCTTAATTAGACCTGTTAGAGTCTTGCCAACACCAACTTCAATAAATGTGTCAACACCATTTGCAATTAAATTCTCTACTGTTTTCTGCCACTTTACAGGGTTCTTACACTGATTAGTAATAAGTGACTTATAATCCCCACTATATTCTTCTGCTGTATAGTTTGCATAAAGTGGAATAGTTGGTTCATTTAGTGTCATATCTGCTAAATATTCACCAAGACCAACAGCTGCCTTAGCCATATAAGGTGAGTGGAATGCACCACTTACTGCTAAAGGTACTGCTCTACCTTTTTCACTTTTAATCTTTTCACAAAAAGCTTCAAGGTTATCTTTGTTCATAGCAACAACTGTCTGTGCAGGTGAGTTGTAGTTAACAGGCCAACATTCATCAAATTCAGAAGCAATTTCTTCAATTCTTTCAGGTGTTAGCTTCATAACTGCAACCATAGTACCGGGAGTTTCATTTGCTGCTCTATCCATTAATTCTGCTCTCTTACAAACAAGTTTGAAAGCATCTTCGTAACTCATAATTCCACTAAAACCAAGTGCTGCAATTTCACCTAATGAGAAACCTGCAACATAATCAATCTTAATGCCTTTTTCCTTAACTGCCTCAGCAGCAGCAAGATCGGCAGTAAAAACTGTAGGCTGAGTGTTTACTGTAACAGAAAGTTCTTCCTTTGTACCGTTAAAGCACTGATTGCTTGTACCCTCTCTGATAGAGTCAGCCATATCATAAACTGCCTTAGCAGCAGGAGAACAATCATATAATTCTTTACCCATACCGGGATACTGTGCACCCTGACCTGAGAATACTAATGCTATTTTACCCATTGTGTAGCTCCCTTTAGTGTTTCCTCAGCTTGAGTAAACATTTCTTCAATAATTTCCTTAGCAGGTTGTTCTTTCTTAACCATAGCAGCAACCTGACCGGCTAGTACAGTACCGTTCTTTACATCACCTTCACGAGCTGCAAGTCTTAGCTTACCTGTACCCATACTTTCAAGCTTTTCATCATCACAATTTGTACGGTCATATTCACAAGCCTGATATTCCTTAGTAAAGCTATTTCTGATTGAACGAACAGGATGACCCAGACGCTTACCTGTAACAACAGTGTCAATATCCTTAGCCTTTAGGACCTTTTCTTTATATTCATGAGCGATAGTACATTCATCACATACTAAGAATCTTGTACCAACCTGTACACCCTTAGCACCTAACATAAATGCAGCAGCAATCTGTCTGCCGTCAGCAATACCACCGGCTGCAATAACCGGAATATTAACTGCATCTACAACCTGAGGTACAAGAGCCATTGTAGTTAAATCACCAACATGACCACCACTTTCGCCACCTTCGGCAATGACTGCAAAAGCACCACGCTTTTCAACCATTCTTGCAAGTGCAACAGAAGCAACTACAGGGATAACCTTAATACCTGCTTCAGTCCACATTGGCATATATTTTGTAGGAGTACCGGCACCTGTTGTAACAACCTTTACTCCTTCTTCAACAACAACCTTTGCTACTTCATCAACGAATGGTGACATCATCATAATGTTTACACCGAAAGGTTTGTCAGTCATTTCTTTACATTTCTTAATTTCTGCACGAAGTTGTTCTCCGTTAGAATTCATAGCAGCGATAATACCAAGGCCACCGGCATTTGAAACACCGGAAGCTAAAGAAGCATCAGCAACCCAAGCCATACCGCCTTGAAAAATAGGGTATTGAATACCTAATTCTTTATTAATAACAGTATCAATCATTATGTACCTCCAATTTACGCAACCTAGAAAATAGGTAGTTTTAGTAGATAAACCTTTTTGCAAAATTGCAAAAGGGCACAATTCTCCAATCTTTGTTATTGTACTATAAAAAAGCCTTATTGTCAATGAACTGCGCCCTTGTTTTTCCTCTTATAGTTCATAATTAAAAGGTTTTTATAACTTAAAATTTTGTGTATTATTAATCATAATTATATGTTTTTGTCTATTAATTAACCGTTTTTGCATATACTTTATTTTAAAAAACTGTTTTCACACTCAACTAAAGCTAACTGCAAAAATCTTCCAAACATTTTCTCAGAGAAGTATCTCCATTAACCTCTATTCCCTCTTTTAATTTATCTTGGTCATCATAAGGCAAAGAACTAACAAGAGTATCTGTTTTTATCATTGGGGATTTTTCATTTTTCTTAAAAACCGAAACATAACCTTTGTAATTTTTCACATAATAAATTTCTGATGCAGTAGCCTTTTGCTGACTTAAAGTTTGAGCAAATTCTTCCTCCTTAAGTTCAAAATTTGCTGACACAAAAACCGATGCAAAGAGAATACATCCGGTTAGGATAATAGCTACATATTCCTTCATATGTTCAACTTCCTTTCACATAATTAGAAAAATATTCCTTCAAGGAATTATTTTTTCATAAAAATATACGAATATTCATATATTAAAAGATTTTTTTTGCACATATAAAGAAAAAGTAAAAAATAGGTTTATTTTTGTATGATAATATGGTACAATGTAATCTGTTATGTTTTACATATATATTGAAAAATTATAATGTAGATAAAGTACATAATAAAATTACAAATAAAACAGAATATTGCCTTAAAAAGGAGGTGGTCGGTTTGAGAGAAACTGATATCAGTAAGATGAGTACTAAGAAACCTTCTGGTAGAAGTGAAATCGAACACGACAAAAAAGGAACTAGTAAAGTAGTATTTTCAGGTATTGGAAAAGCTATATTCACCATTTTTATGGTTTTCGTATGTGCTATTGTTGCTGTAGGTATCAGCCTAGGGGTATATATTTTTGGCATTGCCTCTGAACCAACAGGCATTGACCTGGTTGCTGCAAGTCTAAATCTAACCAGCCACATTTATGTACAAAACGATGATGGTGAGTTTAAGGAATATCAATCCATTTACGACACAGAAAACAGAGTATGGGTTGACTTTAAGGACATTCCTCAGCATATGAAAGATGCTATGGTTGCAATCGAGGACAAGCGTTTCTATGAACACCATGGTGTTGACTGGCAGAGAACTGCCGGTGCTATACTTTCCCTTTCATCAGGTTCAAGTAGCTATGGTGGTTCAACAATCACTCAGCAGTTAATCAAGAACCTTACTGATGACAATCAGGTTTCCCTAAATCGTAAGATTAGAGAAATCTTCAGAGCTTTAAATGTTGAAAAGGAATACACTAAGGACCAGATTCTTGAGGCCTACCTAAATGTTGTAAACTTCGGTAACAACTGTCAAGGCGTTCAGGCTGCATCTCAGCTTTATTTTGGTCAAGATATTCAGAAGTGTTCTATTGCTCAGTGTGCTGCTATTGCTGGTATCACACAGAACCCTAGCCAATGGAACCCACTTATCTACCCTGAAAACAACAAGAAGCGTAGAGAAATTGTTATCAAGGAAATGTACAAACAAGGTAAGATAACAAAAAAAGAATATGAAGACGCAATGAAAGAATCCAAGAATATGAAGTTCGTCGGATATAACCAAAAGAAAGAAAAAGAAGAAATCTATGTTCAGAACTGGTATATTGAAGAACTTATGAATGACCTTAAGAAGGATTTAGCAAAGCAGAATGATATTTCTGAAGATGTTGCACAAAGAATGATCTCAACACAAGGCCTAAAGATTTATTGTGCTATGGATGCTAAGATGCAGAACTATATCGAAAAGGTTGGTAGAAGTGTTAACACAGAAAATGATGTTGCAGGACTACAGACTGCTATGACTCTTATGGAATATGATGGTAGAGTTGTTGCTACTACCGGTTCTTCCCTAAAGAAAACAAGTAACAATCTTTTTGACAGAGCTACATCTGCTGCACTACAGCCCGGTTCTTCTATTAAGCCGGTAGTTGTTTATCCTTATGCTATTGAACACAATGTTCTAACTTATGGTTCACTGGTAGAAGACGAACCGCTAGATGACTATAAGGTTGGTACAGACGGATATGCCGAGGCAGGTCCTACCAACTGGTATTACGGTTACAAAGGTACAATGTCACTTCCGGATGCTATCGAAATTTCTTCAAACGCAACAGCTGCTCAGGTTATGGACAAAATCACACCTGCTGCTGCATATAAACAGGTTACTCAGCTAATGGGCTTTACTCACCTTGATGAACAAGACGGTAAAGAAGTTGGTGCATTGTCTATCGGTGGTATGACAGGTGGTGTTACTGCCAGAGAAATGGCAGCTGCCTATCAGTACCTTGGCAATGGTGGTCAGTATTATGAACCATACACTTACTACTATGTAACTGATAATGACGGCAAGATTGTTATTGACAAGAGAGACCAAATGCCAAAACAAGCATACTCTGATGAAACTGCTGCCATTATGAACAGAGAACTTCACTTCAACGTTACTACTTCCCACAACACTCAGGCATATAATGCCAGAATTGACGGTTGGGATATTATCGGTAAAACAGGTACAACTAATGATGATAAGGATAGCTGGTTCTGTGGTTGTTCTCCATATGCAACACTTGCAGTATGGACAGGTTTTGATACACCGGCAACTAACCCGGATACATCTATCGCAGCAAAGAACTTCCAGACAGTTATGTCAAAGTATCTAAAGGGTAAAAAGAAAAAGTCTTACAACTTCCCTGCTGATATGGAAGAAATTTCTTATTGTGTAGATTCCGGTCTACTAGCTTCATCATATTGTTCAAACACAAGAACAGGTTATTACTTTAAGGATAAGAAGCCTGACTATTGTTACGGTGACCACAGTGGTACAGTTTACTACAACAATGATGACACTTATAGCAATGATAGTTACAACAACAACTACACTGACTATAACAACTACACAACAGCTTATAGCGATAATAACGATTATAATAACTATGACGCAACAACTCAGGGTGCAACCGAAAGTGGTGGAGAAAATGAACCTGCTTCACAGGAAAATCAACAAACTAAAGCACCTGAAACTAAAGCTCCTGAAACAAAGCCTGCCCAGAATAACAACAATGAACCGGTAGCAACTACAGGAGCTGCAAACTAACTAAGATTTTACAAAACAAGATAAATATACAAGAGAGGTACAGATATGATTTCAGTAGCAATTATGGGTCACGGTACAGTTGGCTCAGGTGTAGCAGAAATTCTGACAACACACAAACAGAAACTTTTCAAAGCAGTTGGTGAGGAACTTTATGTTAAGCATATTCTTGACTTAAGAGAATTTCCTGACAGCCCACTGGCAGACAGATTTACAAAGAACTTTGAGGACATTGTAAATGACATTGAAGTAAGAGTTGTTGTTGAAGTTATGGGTGGTACAAACCCTGCATATGACTTTGTTAAGAGATGCTTACAGGCAGGTAAAAGCGTTGTAACATCTAACAAAGAACTTGTTGCTAAGCATGGAGCAGAACTTCTTGCAGTAGCAAAAGAAAACAATGCTAACTTCTTATTTGAAGCATCAGTTGGTGGTGGTATTCCAATTATCAGACCACTTTCACAGTGCTTAGTAGCAAATGAAGTTGACGAAATTGCCGGTATCTTAAACGGTACAACAAACTTCATCTTTGGTAAGATGATTAACGATAATATGGATTTTTCAGATGCTCTTAAGTTAGCTCAAGACTTAGGTTATGCCGAAAGAAATCCTGAAGCTGATATTGAAGGTCATGATGCTTGTAGAAAGATTTGTATTCTTGCTTCTCTTGCATTTGGTAAGCACATTTATCCTGACAATGTTTACACAAAGGGTATTTCAGAAATCACACTTGATGATGTTAAGTATGCCGATAGCCTAAACTATGTTATCAAATTAATCGGCGATGTTAAGAAAACAGAAGATGGCAAACTAGACATTCTTGTTGCTCCAATGCTACTTTCAAAGGATTGTATCCTATCAGACATTAACGATGTATTTAACGGTATCTTAGTTAAGGGTGACTGTACAGGTGATGTAATGTTCTACGGTAAGGGTGCCGGTAAGTTACCTACTGCATCAGCAGTTGTAGCCGATGTTGTTGACTGTGCAAAGCACCTAAAGGCTAGAAAGAGAATTTTCTGGACAGATAGTGACGGAAGTCAGGTTGCTTCATATAAAGATAGTAAGACAGCAATGTACATAAGAGTTGCCGGTAAGGGTGAAATGGCACAAAGCTTATTCCCTGATTCAGAAATTATGAAGGCTGATGGCAACACAGTTCTTATGACACAGGAATATAAGTTTGGTGAAATTGAAGAAAAGATTGCTAAGCTTAACGAAAATGGTGAAAAGGTTCTTTCTGCTATTAGAATTGGCAACCTATAATTAATTAGTTTATCATTTTAAATCTATATAAAAATTCACTTAGGTGGAAAATAAGGAGATAGGAAATGGCACTTATAGTACAAAAGTTCGGTGGCTCATCAGTAGCCGATGCCGAAAGAGTGTTTAATGTTGCAAAGATTGTAACAGACACTTACAAAAAGGGTAATGACGTTGTAGTTGTAGTATCTGCTCAAGGTGATACAACAGATGACCTCATTGCAAAGCAAATGGAAATCAACCCAGAGGCTAACAAGAGAGAAAGAGATATGCTACTTGCTTCAGGTGAGCAGATTTCAATTTCACTACTTGCTATGGCTTGTGAAAAGCTTGGTGTACCGGCAATTTCACTACTAGGCTGGCAGGCAGGTTTCCAGACAACATCAGCACACACATCAGCTAGAATTAAGAATGTTGATGGTCAGAGAATTCGTCAGGAACTTGACCAACACAAGGTTGTTGTTGTTGCCGGTTTCCAGGGTATTAACCGTCACGAAGACCTAACAACTCTAGGTAGAGGTGGTAGTGACACATCTGCAGTTGCTATTGCAGCTTCTCTACACGCTGACCTATGTCAGATTTTCACAGATGTTGAAGGTGTATTCACAGCTGACCCTAGAAAAGTTAAAAACGCAATTAAGCTAAAGGAAATTTCTTATGACGAAATGCTAGAACTTGCAACTCTTGGTGCACAGGTTCTAAACAACCGTTCTGTAGAAATGGCTAAAAAATATGGAATTGAACTTGAAGTACTTTCAAGTCTTACTAATAAACCAGGTACAATAGTAAAGGAGAAACCAAAGATGGAAAAAATGATTATTTCAGGTGTTGCTAAGGACTGCGACATTGCAAGAATTTCAATAAAGGGTATTCCAAACGAACCAGGCTTTGCTTTCAAAGTATTCTCAAAGCTTTCAGCAAAGGATATTAATGTTGACATTATTCTTCAGTCTGTTGGTACTGAAGGCACAAAGGATATTGCATTTACTGTTGCTGCTGATAAGGGTCAGGAAGCTGTTGACACTCTAAACGACAACAAAGATGCTCTAGGCTTTGAAGAAGTAACACTTGACAAGGAGGTTGCTAAGATTTCTATTGTTGGTGCAGGTATGGAAAGCCATGCCGGTGTTGCTACAAAGATGTTTGAAGCACTTTACAACAACAATGTTAACATTCAGATGATTGCTACTTCTGAAATTAAGACATCTGTTCTTATTGCTAAGAAAGATGCTGACAGAGCTGTTTCTGCAATTCACGATAAGTTCTTTGACTAATATTTATTAGTATTAACTTACATTTAAATTATTCAGGGGCGAACTTAGTTCGTCCCTTTTTATATATAATCCTCTCCCCTAAAACTTTGTTTATATTTAGAAATCAATTACTCTATATTTATTGACACTTACCACTAATAATGTTAAACTATATTTATAAACCTTTTTGGAGGACATTATGAAAGACGAAAAAGAAACACTTATACTAAATAAATATCATACATATGATGCTCTTATTGTTGTTGGTACTGCACTTGTAATACTGGGATTAATTGTTTTTGCAACTGTATTTACCGGTGTAGGTTCACTAGGCAGAGCCTCTGTTATTATTGGGGTTTTACTATTTTTAGTTGGTGGCATTATGATTGGCAACGGTAGAGTTATTAAGAAAAAGGCACTTGGTGAAGTTGATGACTTCTACTGTGATTACACAAAAAAGAAAAAGCCTACAGAAAAAACTGCCGATACCTCAACAGATGATTCTATAGACTAAAATAATTTTCAATTAATAGACTTATATAATTAATAGACTTGTATTTTTAATTATATGTTCTAAACTCATTAGCTAACTGATTCTAAATCAGTTAGCTTTTTTATTTATCAATTTTAATTGTGAGTTAAAATAATCAAACAAATTTTTTGGGGTTCAATTTTGATTATGCTATTCTAAAAACAATTCAACAAATTTGGGGTTGTGGGGATGATTATGTAATGTAGATAAATTAGATAATAACCGATTAATTCATCTAATTTATAGTTTTATCCCTCC
>NZ_JBBMEY010000042.1:0-14414 GCF_040096285.1 Ruminococcoides intestinihominis
GGGTTTGTAGTGCTATTTGATAGTTTCAACTAATATGGAATTGTAAATTTATTTACAATTCCATATTAAATAAAACTTTCGAATAGCACTACAAACCCTAATTTATCAATCTTACCTTTACCCACAGACAAAATTGAAAAACCCTAGTTTATCAAATTAATCTTAACGCACAATCAAAATTGAAAAAACCTAATTTGTAGAACTGAATTATCTTAACCAACAAACGAATTTAAAAAGACAAAAGAGAAAAGCAGATGCCATATGACACCTGCTTTTCTAAAAAGGATAGGTATAAAACTAAGTATAAGTTCTTCAGGAAGGAACTATACTAGTAAGCTAAATTAATTAGTCATTAAGGGCATCGTAACCGGTTTCACCTGTACGAACTCTCATAACATCTTCAACATCAGATACAAAGATCTTACCACTACCTCTATGTTCAGTACCGATAGCCTTCTGAGCTGCTGCAACTACAAGACCTGGGTCAACAGTTGAAACAACAATATCTACCTTTACCTTTGGATATAGGTTCATAGATGTTGGAACACCCTTATATCTACCTAGGTGACCTTTTTCAACACCACAACCCATAACCTGTGTAACTGTCATACCGGTTACACCGATAGCGTTCATTGTATCTCTTAAAGCACCAAACTTGTCTTCAGGACAGATAACTGAAACCTGAGTATATTTGCCTGTAGCCTTTGTACCTAGTGTTAGGTCAACAGGCTTAACACCTTTAAGGTCAACTTCTTCTGCAACTTCACCGTTGTAAGCAGGTGTTGTTGACATAAAGTCTGCATATGCTGATGATAGACCATGTTCAGCAACATCCATACCGATGATTTCATCTTCAGCAGAAACTCTTAGACCGATTGTGTGTTTAATAATCTGGAATACGATTGTCATTGCTACTACAACATAAGCAACGATACAACAAATACCTAAAGCCTGGATACCTAGAAGTTTAAAGCCACCACCATAGAATAGACCGGCTAAAGCAGAACCATCTACGAAAGCACCTTCGCCCTTACCTGTTGCAAATAGACCAACTGCAAGAGTACCCCAAATACCGTTTGCCATATGAACACCAACAGCACCTACAGGGTCATCAATGTGTAGTTTCTTATCAAGTAGTTCAACAACAACATCAACTAAGATACCGGCAACAATACCGATGATAAATGCACCAAGAGCATCAACAGAAGCACAAGGAGCTGTGATAGCTACCAGACCTGCTAGGGATGCGTTTAGACACATACCAACATCAGGCTTACCGTCTTTAATCCAAGTAAAGATCATACAAGAAACTGTAGCAGCACCTGTAGCAACAGTTGTTGTTAGGAATACAGAACCTAAGCTTTCGATTGAAGTACAAGCAGCACCGTTAAAGCCGTACCAACCGAACCAAAGAATGAATACACCAAGTGCACCAAGTGTTAGTGAGTGACCTGGGATAGCATTTGACTTAATCTTACCACTCTTTGTCTTGCTATATTTACCGATACGAGGACCAACTAAGATAGCACCGATAAGAGCAGTTGTACCACCAACTGTATGAATAACAGCAGAACCGGCAAAGTCAACAAACTGTAACTGATGTAGCCAACCGGCTGAGTTCCAAACCCAACCTGCTTCAATAGGATAAACAACAGCACTAATAACTGCTGAGTAAATACAATAAGCACTAAACTTTGTTCTTTCTGCCATTGAACCTGAAACGATTGTAGCAGCAGTAGCACAGAATACTAACTGGAATACAAAGCTTGAATAATCAAAACCACTGTAATTAGTGAAAATTCCTAAGTTAGGAGCACCAATTACACCTGCAATGTAGTCTTCAGACATCATAAGACCGAAGCCTAAGAACATAAATACAACAGAACCGATACAGAAGTCCATAAGGTTCTTCATAATGATATTACCGGCACTCTTAGCTCTGGTAAAACCAGTCTCAACCATTGCGAAGCCGGCTTGCATAAAGAATACAAGTGCAGCACCAATCAAAAACCAAATACCAAAAGAGGTACTTGTCACCATGTCTAATACAGAATTTGCATCCATATCTCCTTCATCTCCTCAAGTAAAAATGTTAAATGTTAAAAAAGAATAGATATAAAAAAGTATGCTCCCTGCTCCTGACACAAGGAGCATACTGTTTTTGAAGATTAAAGGTTAATATTTAATTTTAAATAAAAATCTTTAAATGTTAAATTGAATGTTAATAAATGTTATATGTTGTGTTATCAAACACCAAATAGAAGTTCATCATATGTTGGATATGGCCAGTAGTCAGATGATGTAATTGTTTCCATTTCATCACTAACTGCTCTTAGTTCATTCATTGCTGCAAATACAACATCATGATAGTAGTTTGCCTTTTCCTGAGCATCTTCAATGTCGTTACCCTTAACTACATCTTCTGATAGAGTATCAATCTTTTCTACGAATGATACTAGGTCATTAGATAGAGTAGTTACTAGGTCTTCTTCAACAGAAGTAGGAATTGCATCTGATAGAGCCTTCTTTGCAAGAGCTGTATCTGTTAGTTCCTTAACATAAGATGATACTGCAGGAAGAATATCCTGTTTTGCCATTTCTAGCATTGTTAATGCTTCAATGTTAATTGTCTTTGCATATTCTTCAAGAGTGATTACCTTTCTAGCCTTGATTTCAACTTCATCATGAACATTGTTCTTAACAAATAGGTCAATGTTCTTCTGATCATCAAAGTGAGCAAGTGCTTCAGGAAGTGAACGGTAGTTTGGTAGACCTCTCTTTTCAGCTTCAACAGGCCATTCATCAGAATAACCGTCACCATTAAAGATAATTCTCTGATGGTCTGTAAATGTCTTTTTGATAAGTTCTTTAATAGCCTTATCCTTGTTATCAGCCTTTTCGATTTCGTCACAGAACTGATTTAGTTCTTCAGCCATAATTGTATTAATCATAATGTTTGGACAAGCAATGTTGACTGCTGAACCTAACATTCTAAATTCAAAACGGTTACCTGTAAATGCGAAAGGTGATGTTCTGTTTCTATCTGTTGTATCCTTCTTAAATTCAGGAAGAACATCAACACCAAGGTGCATTGGAACTTTACCAGGAGTTGCATAATCCTTGTCTTCAACAATAGACTTAACAACTGCTTCAAGTTCATCACCTAGGAACATTGAAACGATAGCCGGAGGAGCTTCGTTAGCACCTAATCTGTGGTCATTACCGGCAGAAGCAACTGAAATTCTTAGAAGGTCTGCATATTCATCAACGCCCTTCATAATAGCTGCTAGAATAAATAGGAACTGTGTATTGTTAATTGGGTTCTTACCAGGGCTAATTAGGTTTTCACCATCATTTGTACACATTGACCAGTTGTTGTGCTTACCTGAACCGTTAACACCTGCAAATGGCTTTTCGTGAAGTAAGCAAACCATACCATGCTTTTCAGCAGTTTTCTTAAGTGTTTCCATTACTAACTGGTTGTGGTCAGTAGCAATATTTGTTGTACCAAAGATTGGAGCAACTTCGTGCTGAGCAGGAGCAACTTCGTTATGTCTTGTCTTTGATGTAATACCAAGTTTCCAAAGTTCAACATCAAGGTCTGCCATAAAGTCTTTAACTCTAGTCTTTAAAGCACCAAAGTAATGGTCGTCAAGTTCCTGACCCTTTGGAGCAGCTGCACCAAATAGTGTTCTACCTGTAAAGATAAGGTCTTTTCTCTGATCAAAGTATTCTTTATCAACTAGGAAGTATTCCTGTTCAGGACCAACTGTTGATGTAACCTTCTTAACATCTTTACCGAATAGCTTTAGTGTTCTGCAAGCTGCATTTGAAAGAACTTCCATTGAACGAAGCAGTGGAGTTTTCTTATCAAGTGCTTCACCTGTGTAAGAACAGAAAGCTGTAGGAATATATAATGTAGTATCTCTGATAAATGCTGGTGAAGTAGGGTCCCATGCTGTGTAACCTCTTGCTTCAAAAGTAGCTCTGATACCACCACTTGGGAATGAAGAAGCATCAGGTTCGCCCTTTACTAATTCCTTACCACCAAATTCCATAATAGCTGTACCGTCACCTACAGGATCAATAAAGCTATCATGCTTTTCTGCTGTAACACCTGTCATTGGCTGGAACCAGTGAGTGTAGTGAGTACAACCTTTTTCAACTGCCCAATCCTTCATTGCATTAGCAACAACATTGGCAACTGAAATATCAAGTGGTTCACCAAGATCAATTGTCTTCTTTAAAGCTTTGTATGTAGCCTTTGGAAGTCTTTCTTTCATTGTAGCATCATTAAATACCATACTACCGAAAATTTCTGGAACATTTACCATTGTGAGTAATCTCCTATCCTAATAAAAATTTTTACTAAAAACAAAAATGGCGCAGCAGATAAAGAGTTTCTTAATCTGCAGCGCCTTTGCTGTTTCGTTGTTCACATTATAGCCCTATACACAGACATTGTCAATAGAATTTTGAGAATTTATTTTAATTTATAAGAATTTGCAAGATTTTTATATTTTCTTGCAAAACACTTGTACAAAACGTAAAAAAATATATAAAAACGCACTTAAAAGACGGATAATAAAAGAAAAATTGCAATTTTACCTTGACGAATATAGAAAATTCACTATATAATAATATCAGTAAATTATTGCGTAGATTTTTCTGTAAACAAAGATATTTTTATAGAAAAACGGTGTGAAACTGACTTTACATACCTTTCTTGTGATTTTTTTAGATAATTCAAGGCAAATCAATTCGCAAAAATCAACCTATTTTCCCTATACATTATATATAGGCGAAAAAAATGTTTATTTTTTTCGAAAATTTTCGGTTTTTGTCTTTCTTTAGAAGAAAAAATTTGTTATAATTCTTATATGCAATATCTTTACTAAGAATATAGTATAGAATATAGTGAGTGATTTATGTGAAAAAGGCAATAGTAGTGTCCAAACTAAACAACACCCAAGCTTTGACAGCTCTATTAAAGGAAGAAGGCTTCGGCTATGTAGTAAGTGCCGAATCTTCCGAAATTGCAAAAGACTTTATCGAAAATGATGATTTTGACCTAATCCTTATTAACACTCCTTTGGAGAATGAAACAGGACTGGAATTTGCAATTAGTTGCAGCAAAACCACAATAGCAAGTATTCTTGTTATTGTACCTTCTAAGAGCTCTAATAATGTTGCTCAGATGATGACATCAAAGGGTATTATGGTAATATCCAAACCTATTAGCAAACATCTTTTTCACCATTATCTGTTATTCTCTGAATGTTTTAAGGAGAGAATGAACAGAGTAGTCAAAGAAAATACAAAGTTAAAGACACAGGTTGAAACCATGAAACTTGTGAATCGTGCAAAAATTCTTCTTATGCAAAATTTGCGTATGACAGAAAGTCAGGCACACCATTATCTTGAGAAACAAGCAATGAACTTGCGTAAAAGTAAGTATGATGTTGCTCTTAGAGTTCTAAAGACATATGAAAACTAACTTTATGAAAGGAATGTAATTTTAATGGAGTCAAAGGCATATCTAATCCTTGAAAACGGAAAAGTTTTTGAAGGTAAATCCTTTGGAGCAAAAAAGGAAACTACAGGGGAACTTGTTTTTACAACAGCTATGACAGGTTATCTTGAAACACTCACCGACCCTAGTTATTTTGGTCAGGTGGTTATTCAGACATTCCCTCTTATCGGTAACTATGGGGTTATTCCTTCCGATTTTGAAAGTAAAAAACCGGCCTTAAAGGCTTATATTGTTAGAAACTGGTGTCAGGAACCTTCCAATTTTCGTTGTGAGGGCGTACTTGACACCTTTTTAAAAGACTCAGATGTTCCGGGTCTTTACGATATAGACACAAGATGCCTAACACGAATTGTTCGTGAATACGGTGTTATGAACTGTAAATTAACTTATAGCCTTGATAATCTAGACAAGGATATTGAAGAACTAAAGTCTTATAAAGTTACTGATGCAGTTAAGAGTGTTACAACTGACAAAGAAGAACTTTTTGAAAGTGAAACACACAAGAAGAATGTTGTTCTTATGGACTTTGGTGCAAAGGATAACATCAGAAGAGAATTAGTAAAGCGTGGTTGTGATGTTACAGTTGTTCCTGCAAGTACAACTTGTGAACAGATTGTTGCTATGAATCCTGACGGCATTATGCTAAGTAACGGCCCTGGTGACCCAACAGAAAATACTGAAATCATTGCTGAACTAAAGAAGTTATGTGAACACAAGATTCCTACATTCGGTATCTGTCTTGGCCATCAGCTACTTGCACTTTCTCAGGGTGCAACAACAGAAAAGCTACACTATGGTCACAGAGGTGCTAACCAACCTGCTAAGGATACTGAAACCGGTAGAATTTATATCACCAGCCAGAACCATGGTTATGCAGTAGTTAACGATAGCATTCCTGAAAATGCAAAGGTTAGCTTTATAAACGGTAATGATGGTACTTGTGAAGGTATCACTTATAATGATATGCCGGTATTTACTGTTCAGTTCCACCCTGAAGCTTGTGGTGGTCCACAGGATACAGCATTTCTATTTGATAAGTTTGTTAGTATGATGGATTAAGTTTATTTTTCCCTTTAATATATATGAAAGGATGCATATAAATGCCTATTAAACCAAATTTAAAGAGAGTTATGGTAATTGGTTCAGGTCCTATCGTTATTGGTCAGGCTGCTGAATTCGACTATGCCGGTACTCAGGCTTGTCGTGCTTTGAAAGAAGAAGGTCTTGAGGTTATTCTTGTAAACTCAAACCCTGCTACTATTATGACTGACAACGCTATGGCAGATAAGGTTTATATTGAACCACTTACTCTTCCGGTTGTTAAGAGAATTATTGAAAAAGAAAAGCCGGACGGTCTTATTTCCACTCTAGGTGGTCAGACAGGTCTTACACTTTCTATGCAACTTGCAAAGGAAGGTTTCCTAGAAAAGAACGGTGTTCAGCTACTTGGTGCTAACCCTGAAACTATTGATAAGGCTGAAGACAGACAGATGTTTAAGGATACAATGGAGGCTATCGGTCAACCGGTTATCCCTTCCCTTGTTGTTAATGATGTTGAGTCAGCAGTTGGATTTGCCAATGAAATCGGCTACCCTGTAATCATCCGTCCTGCATTTACTCTTGGTGGTACCGGTGGTGGTATCGTTGATAATGAAGAAGAACTAAGAGAAATCACTTCAAACGGTCTAGAGCTTTCCCCTATTACACAGGTTCTTGTTGAAAAGTGTATTGCCGGTTGGAAAGAAATTGAATTTGAAGTTATCCGTGACTCAGACGGTAATGTAATTACAGTTTGTTCAATGGAAAACTTTGACCCTGTTGGTGTACATACAGGTGACTCTATTGTTATTGCTCCTGCAGTAACACTTGCAGATAAAGAATATCAGATGCTTCGTTCAGCATCTCTAAATATTATTCAGGCTCTTGGTGTTGAGGGTGGTTGTAACTGTCAGTTTGCTCTAAACCCAGAAAGCTTTGAATATGCTGTTATCGAAGTAAACCCTAGAGTTTCTCGTTCATCAGCACTAGCATCTAAGGCTACAGGTTATCCTATTGCCAAGGTTGCTGCTAAAATTGCTATTGGTTACACACTTGGTGAAATCAAGAATGCAGTTACAGGTTCTACATATGCTTGTTTTGAACCTGCACTTGACTATGTAGTTGTTAAGTTCCCTAAGTGGCCATTTGATAAGTTTGTTTATGCTAAGAGAACTCTTGGTACACAGATGAAGGCTACCGGTGAAGTTATGGCTATTGCACCAACATTTGAACATGCTATTATGAAAGCAGTTCGTGGTGCTGAAATTTCTCACGATACACTTGACGATAAGAAGTTCGCTAAGATGAGTGACGAAAATGTTGTTGACAGACTTTCAGTTTGTGATGACCAGAGAATTTTCTGTGTATTTGAAGCACTTAAGAGAGGTGTTTCTGTTGACAAGATTCACGAAATTACTTTAATTGACGAATGGTTCTTAAACAAGCTACTTATCCTTGTTGATATGGAAAATAAACTTAAAGAAGGTAACATTGATGAAGCTACTTACTTTAAGGCTAAGAAACTTGGTTTCCTAGATAGAACTATTGAAGCATTTACAGGTGAAGAATGTAAGTATTCTGCTACACCTGTTTACAAAATGGTTGATACATGTGCTGCTGAATTTGATGCTGAAACACCTTACTTCTACAGTACATTTGATGAAGAAAATGAAGCTGAAGAATTTATTAAAGAAAAAGGCTCTGACAAAGAAACTGTTATGGTATTCGGTTCAGGTCCTATCAGAATCGGTCAAGGTATCGAATTTGACTATTCTTCAGTTCACTGTGTATGGTCACTAAAGAAAGCCGGTTATGATGTTGTTATTGTTAACAACAACCCTGAAACAGTTTCTACTGACTTTGATACTGCTGACAGACTTTACTTTGAACCACTTACAAATGAAGATGTAATGGGTATCATTAAAACAGAAAAGCCTATCGGTGCAGTTGTTGCCTTTGGTGGTCAAACAGCTATTAAACTTACAAAGTATCTTTCTGATCATGGAATCAGAATTCTTGGTACATCAGCTGATGCAATTGATATGGCTGAAGACAGAGAAAGATTTGATGAATTACTTGAAGAACATCACATTAGCCGTCCAAAGGGCTTTACAGTTATGAACTGTGAAGAGGCACTTGAAACTGCAAAGAAGATTGGCTACCCTGTTCTTCTTCGTCCATCTTATGTTTTAGGTGGTCAAAATATGATTATTGCCTTTAATGAGGCAGATGTTAAGGAATATATGGCTATCATCCTTGCACAAAATATAGAGAACCCTGTGCTTATTGATAAGTATATGATGGGTACAGAACTTGAAGTAGATGCAATCTGTGATGGTGATGACATTCTTATTCCCGGTATTATGGAACATGTTGAAAGAGCCGGTGTTCACTCAGGTGACTCTATTGCAGTTTACCCAGCTTGGAACATTTCTGATGAAATGACAGAAACTATTGTTAACGCATCAAGAAACCTAGCACTTTCACTACAGACTAAGGGTCTTGTAAACATTCAGTACCTAATTTATAAGGGCGAACTAAATGTTATTGAAGTTAACCCTCGTTCATCAAGAACAATTCCTTACATTAGTAAAGTTACCGGTGTTCCAATGGTTGACCTTGCTACAAGAGCTATGTTTGGCGAAAAGCTAAAGGATATGGGTTACGGTACAGGTCTGTACAAGAAGAGTCCTTATGTTGCAGTTAAAGTTCCTGTATTCTCATTTGAAAAACTAATTAATGTTGATAACCACCTTGGTCCTGAAATGAAGTCAACCGGTGAAGTTCTTGGTATTGCAAGTACACTTGAAGAAGCTCTATACAAAGGTCTTATCGGTGCAGGTTACAAGATGAAGCGTGGTGGTGGTGTATTTATCACCGTTAGAAATAGCGATAAGTGTGAAATCGGTGATGTTGCTAAGAAGTATGCAGACCTAGGCTTTAAGATTTATGCTACAGAAGGTACTGCTAACTATCTTCACGAATACGGTGTAAACGCAATTACAGTTAAGAAGATTCACGAAGATAAGAGAGACAACACACTAACACTTATTGAAAGTGGCAAGATTCAGTATGTAATTTCAACATCAGCTAAGGGCAGACAGCCTGAAAGAGATTCTGTTAAAATCAGAAGAAAAACTGTTGAAAGAAACATTCCTTGCCTAACATCCATCGATACTGCTAATGCACTTGCAGATTGCCTAAAGAGTAAGTACAGCCAGATAAGCACAGAATTGGTTGACATTAACGATATGAGGGATGAAAAGATGAAATTAAACTTCACTAAGATGCATGGTACAGGTAATGACTACATTTACTTTAGTACATTTGACCAGAGAATTGACAATCCTGAAGCTCTATCAGTAAGACTTTCTGACAGACACTTTGGTATTGGTGGTGATGGTATTATCCTAGTTTGTCCTAGTGACAAAGCTGATGCTAAAATGAGAATTTTCAACCTTGACGGTTCAGAAGGTAAAATGTGTGGTAACGGTATCCGTTGTGTGGGTAAGTTCCTATATGACCATGGTATGGTTGATATTAAGAAGAAAGATAGGCTAGACATTGAAACTCTTTCAGGTATTAAGCATCTAAAGGCTTATACACTTGATGGCGAAGTTAAGTCACTAAGAGTTGATATGGGTAAAGCTATTCTTGACCCTAAGGAAATCCCTGCAAAAATGGATAAGGATAAAATTGTTAACGAACCATATACTATTGATGGTGAGGAATACAACATTACTTGTGTATCAATGGGTAACCCTCACTGTGTAGTATTTATTAAGGGTGACATCGATAACCTTGAACTGGATAAAATCGGTCCTAAGTTTGAAAATGATAAGCTCTTCCCTGAAAGAGTAAATACAGAATTTGTAAAAGTTCTTGATGACCATACAATCAAAATGAGAGTTTGGGAAAGAGGTTCAGGTGAAACTTGGGCTTGTGGTACAGGTGCTTGTGCTGCTGCAGTTGCAGCTTGTGAAAACGGCTTCTGTAACAAGGGTGACGACATTACTGTTAAACTAAAAGGTGGCGACCTTGTAATTAACTATACTGATGAAACAGTATATATGACAGGCGAAGCTGAAAGGGTATTTGAAGGTACTGTTGAAGTCTAATTAAAATTTAAGAAAATAGTCATTGTCGGTATTTTACCGGCAATGGCATTTTCGTTTTTTACAGAAATTTATTTTTTGACTAATTTTAAAAAAACTATTACATAAAAAATGAAAATTCCCAATTAATAAGGATTATTCAGGAGGAAAAAAATGAGCAAGATGCCAACAAAGTATATATTTGTTACTGGTGGTGTTGTATCAGGTTTAGGTAAGGGTATTACAGCAGCGTCACTGGGTCGTCTGTTAAAATCAAGAGGTCTTAAGGTTGCAGCACAAAAGCTTGACCCATACATTAATGTTGACCCTGGTACAATGAGTCCATATCAGCATGGTGAAGTTTATGTTACAGAAGATGGTGCAGAAACTGACCTAGACCTTGGTCACTACGAAAGATTTATTGATGAAAACCTTAACAAGTTTTCTAACCTTACAACAGGTAAGGTATATTCAAATGTTCTTGAAAAAGAAAGAAGAGGCGACTACCTAGGCGAAACAGTACAGGTTATCCCTCACATTACAAACGAAATTAAGCACTTTATTTATCAGGTTGGTAAGAATACTGATGCTGATGTTGTTATCACAGAAATCGGTGGTACAGTTGGTGATATTGAGTCTCAGCCATTTCTAGAAGCTATCCGTCAGGTTAGCCTTGAAGTTGGCAGAGAAAACAGTATCTTCATCCACGTTTGTCTTGTACCTTACATTGCAGGTAGTGAAGAACACAAGAGTAAGCCAACTCAGCACTCTGTTAAGGAACTAAGAGCATTAGGTATTAACCCTGATATTATTGTTCTAAGATGTGACAAACCTCTAGAACAGTCAATCTTCAAGAAGATTGCTATGTTCTGTAATGTTCAGCCTGATTGCGTTATTGAAAATATCACAATCCCTGTTCTATACAAAGCTCCACTAATGCTAGAGAAAGCTAACTTCTGTGATGTTGTTTGTAGAGAACTTAACATTAAGGCTGAAAAAGGCGATATGAAAGAATGGCACGATATGCTTAAACGCATTGATGCCAGAGAAAAGACAGTTAAAATTGCACTATGTGGTAAGTATGTTCAGCTACATGACGCTTATCTATCAGTAGCAGAAGCACTTCGTCATGCCGGTTATGAAAACAAGGCTTTTGTAGAAATCAAGTGGGTTGATACAGAACTTATTACAGAATACACAGTAAACGACCTACTAGGTGATGTTGATGGTATCCTAGTACCGGGTGGCTTTGGTCAGCGTGGTGTTGAAGGTAAGATTAAAGCAGCAGAATATGCTCGTAAGAACAACATTCCTTACCTTGGTATCTGCCTAGGTATGCAAGTTGCAGTTATGGAATTTGCAAGAAATGTACTTGGTTTTGAAGATGCAAACTCAGGTGAATTTGCTCCTGAAAGCAAACACAAGGTTATTGACATTATGGAAGAACAGATGGGTGTTGTTACTAAGGGTGGTACAATGCGTCTTGGAGCTTATCCTTGTAAGGTTAAGCCTGGTTCAATGCTTGACAAGTGTTACGGTAAGCCTGAAGTTGCCGAAAGACATCGTCATCGTTATGAATTCAACAATGAATTTAGAGATGCATTTGAAAAGGCCGGTATGGTTATCTCAGGTACATCTCCTAACGGACTACTTGTAGAAGCTGTAGAAATTCCTGCTAACAAGTTCTTTGTTGCAGTTCAGTATCATCCTGAATTTAAGTCAAGACCAACTAATGCTCACCCTGTATTTAGAGAATTTATCAAGGCTTCTCTTGGTGAATAATTAACTTGACAAATTATATATAAATGATAAAATAAGTGTAGTTAGTTTATGCTAACTACACTTAAACATAGAAATGAATTTTAATCAAGGAGCAGAAGAAAATGAAGGTAAATAGAAATTTTGACAATCTAGTTCCTAACTATCTTTTTGCTGAAATCGCAAAGAGAGTTAATGAATATTGTAGTGCTAATCCTGACAAAAAGGTTATTAAGCTAGGTATCGGTGATGTTACACTACCACTACCTAAGATTGCAGTTGAAGCACTTAAGAAAGGTGCTAACGACCTAGGCAACAAGGAAACTTTCAAGGGTTATCCTGACTATGAAGGTTATGAATTTGTAAGAAAAGCAGTTTCTGACTACTACAACACATTTGGTGTAAAGGTTGACCCATCAGAAATTCTTATTACAGATGGTGCAAAGTCTGACTCAGGTAACATTGGTGATATTTTCGATAAGGACAACACAGTTCTTGTAACTGACCCTGTATATCCTGTATATGTTGACAGTAACATTATGGCAGGTAGAAAGATTATCTATGCAGATTCTAACGAATCTAATGGTTTCTGTGCTATGCCTAACGAAGATGTAAAGGCCGACATTATCTACCTTTGCTCTCCTAACAACCCAACAGGTTCAGCTTATTCATATGACCAGCTAAAGACTTGGGTTGACTATGCTAACAAGAATGATGCAATTATCATCTTTGATGCAGCATATGAAGCATTTATCACAGATGACTCTCCAAGAAGTATCTTTGCAGTTGAAGGTGCAAGAACTTGTGCTATTGAACTTTGTTCTCTATCAAAGACTGCCGGTTTCACAGGTACTCGTTGTGGTTACACAATCATTCCTAAGGAACTTGAAAGAGATGGCAAGAACATTTACAAGCTATGGTACAGAAGAGAAGCTACTAAGTTTAATGGTGTTTCATGGCCTGTACAGTGTGCAGCTGCTGCAGTTCTTTCTGAAGAAGGTCAGAAAGAATTTAAGGAAAACATTAGCTACTATCAGGAAAATGCAAAGATTATCGCTTCAGCAATGGACGAACTAGGCATTTACTACACAGGTGGTAAGAACTCACCTTACATTTGGCTAAAATGCCCTAACGGTATGGGTAGCTGGGAATTCTTTGATTACCTACTTGAAAATGCTAATGTTGTTGGTACACCTGGTGAAGGCTTTGGTAAGAACGGTGAAGGTTACTTCCGTCTAACTTCATTTGGTGATAGAGAAAACACTATCGAAGCAGTTAGAAGAATTAAGGAATTACTATCTAAGTAATTTTAATTTTTCCTACTTATGATGTGATTTTTAAGTAATAGAAATAGAGTTAGTTTAATTTATAATTATATAATTAAAACTTTATAACTGATTTTTATGATTTAAGCCACCCTTTATGGGTGGCTTTTCTTGTTCTCTTCCCTGTTTAATTGTTTAGCGACTAATTATTATTATTTTTTGAAAAACCCCAATTTGTTGAATCAATTACGGAATAATTTTCCACAAAAATAACCCCTCACAATTGTGAGGGGTTTTGTATTTCATAATCTAATTGAATACTTTATTTACTGAGATTGTTCTTCTTTTAGACTTTTTATTTATTGGTTTACGGAAACCAATATTTTTTGCAAAATTTAAAATATATTTTCTAGGACTAATATAATTTTAATAAGATTAACACAGGCATCCGAAAAAATTATCTGAAAATCAATCTACAATTACATACTCTAGGGACAATACATTTAAATTTGCATCATATTCAAGTACAAAACTAAAGCTAACTGACAACAATGTTATTCTATTAAAGACACACAAAATAGAACTATTATCAGTTTTACTTTAGTTTGCACATTTATTTGTTGTTTACTTGGTTAACTAAGTTTTAATCAGCGATAATTAAAATCTTAAATTATTCACCATAGTAAGCCTTTAGATACATTTCCTTAATTTCTGAGATTAATGGGT
>NZ_JBBMEY010000043.1:0-13718 GCF_040096285.1 Ruminococcoides intestinihominis
ACATCAATGATGTCCCCTACACCTGTGAGTCATAGTTTCATATGATTTTATGGTATATATTCTCACTACAAATTTGCTTTTAACCACAATCAAAATTAAAAAGACAAACCCCAATTTATGAATTTTCCTTTACACTCAATAAATATTAAAAAGACAAACCTAAGTTTGCAAAATTAATTTATCGTAACACAGAAACAAAATTGAAAAGCCTAAATTTGTTAAAGCATTTTCAGATTAGCATAATCAAAATTGAAAAAACAAATTAGCACAACAGGCTTATAACAAACAACCAAAATTCTTTATTATAATCAAATTGATTACACAACATAATTTTTTACACAACAAAAACACCCACCTGAAAACAGGTGGGTGAATTACTAGTTAGTAGATTAACAAAGTAGTCAATTAGAATTACTTCTTAACTGTTACCTTTGTCTGAGCAGACTTTCTAGAACCGTCAGCAGCTGTAAACTTAACAACTGTTGAACCCTTCTTAAGAGCCTTAACTTTTACAGTCTTACCGGACTTAATCTTAGAAGCTGATAGCTTAACGATACGCTTCTTGGAAGAAGTAACCTTAATTAGCTTGTTGTATGTGTTTGATGGATATAGAGTAGCCTTAATCTTAACAGAAGCACCCTTCTTCTTTAGAGTAATTTTCTTCTTAGCTGAGATTTTTAGCTTTGTAGCCTTCTGCTGTTTAACAACAACTTTGCACTTAGCATACTTGTTGCTACCGTCTTTAGCCTTAACTGTGATATAAGCAGTACCTGGCTTGATACCCTTAACAACGCCCTTAGATGTAACAGTTGCATATCTTGTGTTAGATGACTTATATGTTACACCCTTGTTAGCAGCATTCTTAGGGTTAACTGTAGCCTTTAGTGTAAATGACTTACCGTTGTAGATAGTCTTTAATCTAGCGTTTAGCTTAATGCTTGTTACATACTGCTTAACTGTTACAGTACTTGTAACTACTAGAGCCTGAGCATCGCCAGGGTTCTGAACTGTTAGAGAGATTACAGCCCTACCAGCCTTAACGCCCTTAACAACACCGTTCTTGTCTACTGTTGCAACACTTGTGTTGCTTGAAGACCAAACCTTTGTTGTCTGAGCTGTTGTGTTTGTATACTTAACATTAATCTTAGCAGTCTTACCTGGGTAAACTGAAACGTTCTTTGTAGTAATAACAGCAGTTACATCCTTAACTTCATAAGTTGAACCAGCTGTTGTGTCATACTTACCGTCAGCATGTAGATAATACCATTCGCCACCATATGTTGTAGCACCTGATAGTTCACTTACACTAACCTTTGATGGGTCAACAACATAAATCATATTAGCAAAAGTTTTCAAGCCTTCTGGGTATGTATCACTGTCGTTAGCCATGTAACCTTCTAGGTTAATGTCCGATGTCTGGAAGTTCTTACCCCAGTTTGGAGATGGTTTTTCGCCTTCAGCTGCCTTAGCACCACCGTCGATACCGTTGTTGAAGATAACATTTGCAACAGTTTCACCTAGGTCAATGTAATACACATTTGAGCCGTCTTCTAGTGTTAGAGGAGTTGATCTCAACTGATATGAATGCTGCCAGTCAACACATTTATCTGTACCATCCCACCAGTAAGCACATGCTGTTGCATTATTAAATGTGTACCAATCCTTACGCATAGCGAAGAAATATCTTTTTGATTTTTCACCTGTTGAAGGACCTGTGTAGATACCGCCCTGGCTTGTAACAGCACTAGTGTTACCTTTATTGTCTGTTGTTTCTTCTGGCTTTGATTCTGTAGGAACTGGAGCTGGAGTAACATCAACGTCGTTTACATAAGCTTTAACCTTTAGATCAGCTGTTAAAACTATTTTAACTGTTGAGTTAGCTTCTGTTACAGGAACTTGTGCATTTGCACCACCTTGTCCGATAAGACCGTCATAACCATAAGCTGGTTCCCAAGCACCGTTTGTTGTTACTTTAAATTCGTAAGCAGCGCCGCCTTCCTTAGGCTGTACATTCTTGAATGTGATTTCGTAAGAACCATCTTCATTCTTAGTCATCTTGTTCTTTGTTTCAACTGCAGTCTTTTCTTCTTCTGTTTCTGCATTTGCTAGAACTTTCCATTCAACACCATTACATAGACCAGGTTCACCAGCTACATAATAAGCATTTTCTAGAGGAACAACCTTAGCAGGTGCATCTGCACCATTAACTAGTACTTTAACTGTACCGTCGTTGATAGTCTTTACTTCGCCTGTTGGCTTACCATCTGCGTCTGTTACTTCCTTTTCTCTTGTACCAGAAAGAGTTAGAATAACATCAACTGTTGAGTTGTCTTCTGGAACTGAGAATTCAATGTTTTCAGGGTTTACAACACCTGCAACTGCACCGAATGATGTGAACCAATCATGATCTTCTACAACCTTGATTGTAGCACAGTCAGTCTTAGCAACACCTGTGTATGTCTTCTTGTAAGTGCCGCCTTCCTGAAGTGCCATATCGTCAGCTGGAGTATTAGGAGTCCAGTTAGCACCTAAGAACTTAGCGTCACCTACAACTGTGTAAGTGTGTGTAGCAGTATCATCAGCAGCTACTGATAGGCCTGCAAATACTGAGCAAGCCATTAGCACTGAAAGAATAATGCTAACAATTCTTTTTGTTTTCATTTCTGAAAAACCTCCTTTTAAAGTATCGCATTTAATTGCATATTTATTATAGTCTTTTTTTCAAGTACTTTTCAATTAGCAAAGTAACGAATTTAACACTTTATCTTTGTTGAAAATAGATAAAAAGCTTAATTTGTATAACGTTTGTAACCAAATCTTTATGTTTTGGATATATTGTATTAACAATTTGTTAAAATTTGAAGTCCATTTGTTAAATTAGCTTTATAAAATTTCCAAAATATATCATAACTCCCACCATTCCTTGTGTTTCAGTTTGTTCTCCATTTGTTAAAAATATATATAAAATAAGAAAAATCTTTCCTAAATGCACTAGGAAAGATTTTAATTTGATTAATTTTCAGTTGTAAAAGTATAATTTATCAAAAAAAATTATAATAATCAACAAATATACTTTTTAATGTTGATTAACGCATTTTTGCCATCATTTTTAATAGTTTTCTCCAGTTCAGCTAAAGAGTCAAACTTCTTTTCCGGACGCTGAAAACATAAAAGTCTTGTGTCAATCACTTCACCATATAAATCCGGACCGTTGTATTTAGGCAACCATGTTTCTGAAAGTGGCTTGTAGTTACCAACAGTAGGTTTAACACCAACATTAGTTACACCGGCGTATTGTTTACCCTTAATAGTAACTATACTTGTGTAAACACCAAACTTAGGAATTGCAATATTTTCCGGTAGTTTCTGATTAATAGTAGGTGTATCCATAAGTCTACCTATGTGATTGCCTTGTTCAATTACAGATGTATAGCCGAATCTATGACCAAGAAGTTTATTTACTTCTTCCATTTCACCATTCTTAATAAGTTTCCTTATTCTTGTACTGCTGACAGTATCGCCATCAACAACAACTTGGTCTGTTACCGTAACATTAATAGAAAATTCTTTGCATATTTCTTTAAGTGTATTGTGGTCAGCAACTCCACCTTTGCCAAAATGATAATTAAAGCCACAAAACACTTCTTTTGCATTTAATTTTTCAACAAGGATTTTTTCCACAAATTCTCTTGGTGAATAATCCTTTACTGTTAAGAAATCATCCTCAATAACTTTACTGACACCCATATTCTTAAGAATAATCTGTCTTTCTTCATTAGGAGTGATAATTTCAACACTTCTGCCAAATAGCAATGCCGGGTTTTTCCGGAAAGTATAAACAATAGGAGTCAGCGACTTTTCATTAGCCACTTTAATCATTTTTTCGATAACTGCCCTATGACCTTGATGTATTCCATCAAAAAATCCAAGTGCTACTGCAGAATAATTATTTTCGTTAATTTGTTCTTTCATATATATAGTAACTCTCAAATATACTTTAATATAAATTAAATTTTGCCACTGTCAAGTAGGTACTTTGCCTTCAGAATTGCCACTTGAGTTTTGCCGTCAATGATTTGATTATTCAGCACCATTTCCACAACTTTATCAAATGGAATCTTTTCCACATTTAGAAATTCGTCATCATCAAGGTGTTGTTCACCACAACCATCAACTCTGCACATATACATATGAACAATCTCATCAGAATAAGCACATAGTCCAACATAGCTACCAAGTGTCATATAACTATAGCCATCAGCACCTGTTTCTTCTTTCAACTCTCTTTTGCAATTTTCCAAAGGTGTTTCACCTTTTTCCAGCTTACCTGCCGGAATTTCTAACATTACTTGGCGTAATGGATAACGATACTGCTTAACCATCAGCACTTCATTATCTTTGGTTAGTGGTACAACACAAACTGCACCATGGTGCTTGTTGTATTCTCTTGTAGCAGTATTGCCATCAGGCAAGAGAACTTCATCCTTATATATTTTTAATAAACAACCATCAAACACTTGCTTTGATGATATAGTTTTTTCTTCTAATTTCATAATAAAATCTCCGAGGTATGATATGTTTAATTTTTATCCCCACACAAAAAATCGTGAAGAATTTGAAAACCGATTAATAAAGGAATTTCCCTTTATAAAAAAAGAAACCATAGGGAAAAGCCTTGTTAACAGAAACATTGAGGCATTCACCATAGGTAACAAAAATAAAAAAATAATTATGGTTGGGGGAGTACACGGAAGTGAATACCTGACCATTAATTTACTGTATAAATTTTTGTGGCAACTTGGTTGTTCATACAGAGACGGAAGTGAAGTTGCCGGTATTAAAATGAAAAGATATTTACATAGGAGAGGTGTAACCATAATACCTTGTGTCAATCCTGACGGTACTGACATTAACTTACTTGGTTCATCCTCAGCAAATAAATATTCTTCACTTATTAATTATATTTGTCCACATTCTTGCATATGGCAATCAAATGCAAGAGGTGTTGACATTAACCACAACTTTCCGGCAAATTGGGAAGAAATACACAAGAGAGAAATTGCCTTAGGAATCTCTGTACCACACAACACAAGGTATGGTGGCAAAACTCCATCATCAGAACCGGAAACAATCTCACTTATGAACTACTGTATAAAACAGAATTTCAGTAGGTGCTATGCTTTTCATAGTCAAGGTAGAGAAATCTACTATACATTTGGTGATGAAACACCAAAAGACTCCAAAACAATGGCAAGACTACTGGCAAGAACCTGTAATTATAAATTATCCACACCACCATCAATAGCAGATGGTGGTGGGTTTAAAGATTGGTTTATTCACCGATTTAACAAACCGGGATTCACTTTTGAAATAGGTAAAGGGGAGAACCCTCTGCCACTTTCAGACCTTGAAGAAGAATACAAAATTCTTCAAAAAGCCCTTTGCCTAGCAGTTATTATTTAGTCTAGGTTAGGTGTGTTGATTTTATCATCATCACCAAAGTAAATATTGTACCATACTAGGAACACATAAACTGTCCAAACTTTTCTTGAGTTGTCAGCCTTACCTTGGAAGTGACCGTCTAGCCAACTAACAAGAATATCTGTGTTAAAGAACTTTTCTGCTGTAGCAGACTTAAATGCCTTCTTTACAACATTATAGTACTTTTCATCCTTTAGCCATACTCTTGTAGGTACAGGGAAGCCCAGCTTTCTCTTTTGAGCAGATTTTTCAGGCATTCTTCTACGAGCAGCCTTACGCATTGCGTACTTAGTATTCTCACTGTTTACACGAAGATGAGTAGGAATAGTTCTTGCAACATTAAATACTTCCTTATCTAAGAAAGGAACTCTAAGTTCAAGTGAATTTGCCATTGACATTCTGTCAGCCTTTAGAAGAATATCACCTGTCATCCAAAGGTTAATATCAAGGTACTGCATCTTTGTAATATCGTCATAATCCTTAACTCTGTCATAATAAGGCTTACATAGATTTTGTGGGTCTGTTGCAATTTCAGGCTTTTTAAGTAAAGCCTGTTTTTGCTTTTTGTCATACATAAATGCATTACCGATAAATCTTTCTTCAAGACGCTTACCACCACGCATTAGGTATGCTCTACCCTTAACCTTAGGGAATTTTTCTGCTAATTTACCGATTGCTCTACGAATAGGGAATGGCACAATGCTATATGGCTTTAGTGAACGAGGAACATTGTAGCAAGTATAACCACCAAACAGTTCATCAGCACCTTCACCTGAAAGTACAACCTTTACATACTGACTTGCAAGGTTAGATACAAAGTAAAGTGCAATACAGCTTGGGTCAGCCAAAGGCTGGTCCATATAGTACTGAACCTTTGGAACTGTACTCCAAAATTCTTCACTGCCGATAATCTTTGTATGGTGTTCAACACCGATTTCTTTTGAAAGTTCTTGAGCCCAAGAAATTTCGTTATACTTTTCACCAAAGTCAAAACCAACTGTAAATGTCTTTTGGTCGGCAAAGTAAGTTGAAACATATGATGAGTCAACACCACTTGATAGGAAACAACCAACCTCAACATCGGCAATCTTATGAGCCTTGATAGAATCTTCAAATACATCAGCAATTTCATCAACTGCTTTTTCTTCTGTTAAAGTTTCATCAGGTTCAAATGTTGGTTCAAAATATCTTGTTGTTGTAATCTTGCCATCCTTAAACCACATATAGTGACCCGGTAGTAGGCAATAAACATTCTTGAAGAATGTTTCAGGTGGTACAACATACTGGAATGATAGGTAAGAGTCAAGAGCCTTTTCGTTAAACTCTTTCTTAAAGTCAGGATGTTGTAGGATTGACTTAATTTCTGAACCATAAACTAAGTTACCGTCAATCAATGTATAGTGCATTGGCTTAATGCCAAAGAAATCTCTTGCAATAAACAGAGAACCGTCATTCTTGTTATAAATAGCGAAACCAAACATACCACGAAGTTTTGGTAGCATTTCTTCGCCCCATTCTTCAAAACCATGAATAAGAACTTCTGAGTCTGTATCGGTATAAAACTTATGACCTACCTTGATTAACTGTTCACGCAAAATCTTGTAGTTGTAAATTTCACCGTTGAAAGTAATAACAAGGGACTTGTCCTCATTATAAATAGGCTGAGTACCACCGTCTAGGTCAATAATAGACAATCTACGAAAGCCCATTGAAATATAATCATCCTGGAAAAGGCCGTCAGAGTCAGGCCCACGATGAGTGATAACATCTGTCATATTTTTAATTGTTTCATTTCTGTCAACAATCTGGCCTGTAAAACCACAAATACCACACATAGTCAACATCCTTTCTAATAACAAATCATATACTTATAATTATACCTTTTTATAGTACCACAGTTTAACCATATTCGCAAGGAAAAACTACCACTATAATTCTAATAAATAAAGAAAATAATTTGTGCAAATGGTTTTTATTACCCCTTATAAATAAAGAAAAGAGGCTATTTCTAGCCCCTTAAGTTTGGTGTGTTATTAATAATATTTCTTTATGAATGATGACTCTCCGTAATCATCATAGTGTTTATCGGCATATGAACCTTTCTTTACATACACTTCAACATTGTAAGTGGTTTTTAAATTTGAATCCATATTATCAATACCAGCTAAAAACAATTCACTGATAGTTGTTAATGATTCAGGTAAGTATATTTTCTTCAGTTGTGTACAATCAAATATAGAATCTTCTACTTCTTCTACACCTTCAGGAATAGTAATTTCTTCTACACCTGAACAAGAAAAAGCTGTTGCCCCAATCTTTTTAACTGTGCTTGGAATTTCAACAGTTTTTAGAGATTTACAATTTGCAAATGTACATTCATCAATTTTCTTAAGATTTTTCGGCAGCTTAACTTCACTTAGTTTTGTATCATCCTGGAACATAAATTGTGGAAGTGAAGTAATAGTTTCTGAATCAAACACAATACTTTCCAGCAATTCGTTATTGTTAAATCCATTGTTATCTTTAGAATAAAGATAACTTTTTGCAGATTCTGAATTTGTAATCATAATTGACTGGCAATTTTCAGGAATAGTAATGCTCTTTTTCTTTTTACCTTGGTCTGAAAGTCCTACAATATATTTGCCTTCTTCCCACTCAAAGTCACTGTCTAAATTGCTATCAAAATTACTGTCAGAACTTAAGTCACTTGATGAACTGTCACCGTTGCTTACAGTTGATGAACTGTTACTTGTATTGCTTGATGAATTATCATCTTTTTTATCGGAACAGCCTGTACCCATAACTGCAAAACCCATTGTTAGCACTAAAAGTGCAATTATTACTTTTTTCATTTTGTTCTCCTCTCTAGTGAAATATTTATATATCTAAACAATATATAAATATAACTTTCTCGTACATATATATAATAACAAATATATAAACTATTTACAATGATAAAATATTACTATAATTTAACAAATAATAAAAATAATTTGTATAATTTGTGCAAATGGTTTTATGTATTTCTATTATATATGTAATTATTTTCTATACTTACTACCTATTATCAAAAATTTATTTGATAAGTTTTATTCACAAAAAAATTTACTGTAAAAAACAACAATATATTTTTTATAATTCCCTAGTTGAAAATTAAAAATGTGATTCTATGGTAAAATATTAGAGGTATATTGATTATTATCCAGATGGAGGTCAATGGGATGTCACAAGTAAAAAGAATATTCGTAGAAAAGAAAGACGGATTCAATGTTGAAGCTAAGCAGATTCTTTGGGATTTGCGTCACAACCTTGGTGTTCGTTCTTTAACAAACCTAAGATTTGCTAATCGTTATGATGTTGCGGGTCTTACAGATGAAGAATTTGCTAAGGCAAAGGTTACTGTTTTTTCTGAGCCAAATCAGGATATTGTTTATGATGAAGAATATCCGGTTGATAAGGATTGGAAAGTCTTTGCTATGGAGTATCTACCCGGTCAATACGACCAGAGAGCAGACTCAGCATCTCAGTGTGTACAGCTACTGACTGCAGGAGAAAGACCACAGGTTATCTCAGCAAAAGTTGTTTCACTTGAAGGGGATATTACTGACGAAGAATTTGAAAAAATCAAGTCATATATGATTAACCCTGTTGAAAGTAGAGTTGCTTCTCTTGAAAAGCCGGAGTCACTTGATATTCCGGTTGAAGTTCCTGAAAATGTTGCTAGAATTACTGACTTCATTAAGTGGAACGATGAAGAAATGGAAAGCTACTACAACTCAATGGGCTTTGCAATGACACTTGCTGACCTAAAGTGGTGTAGAGATTACTTCCGTGATACTGAAAAGAGAGATCCTTCTGTTACTGAACTAAGAGTTATTGACACATACTGGTCTGACCACTGTCGTCACACTACTTTCTTAACAAGACTTGACAAGGTTGAAATTGAGAAAAAGGCTCTTTCAAAAGCTATCGAAGATGCCCTACAGGCATACTATGATGCAAGAGATGAAGTTTACGGTAAGGACACAAATAGAAATGTTAGCCTAATGGATATGGCACTTATGGGTATGAAACTACTTAAAAAGCGTGGTCAAATCCCTGATCTTGACGAAAGTGAAGAAATCAATGCTTGTTCTATTAATGTTCCTGTTACTATTGATGGTGTAACAGAAAACTGGCTACTACAGTTTAAGAACGAAACTCATAACCACCCAACAGAAATTGAACCTTTTGGTGGTGCTGCTACTTGTCTTGGTGGTGCAATTCGTGACCCACTAAGTGGTCGTTCTTATGTATATCAGGCAATGCGTGTTACCGGTTCAGGTGACCCAACAGTTCCTTTCAAGGATACAATGCATGGTAAATTACCATCAAGAAAGATTACAACAGGTGCTGCTCAGGGTTACTCATCATACGGTAACCAAATCGGTCTTGCAACAGGTCAGGTAACAGAACTTTATGACCAAGGTTATGTTGCAAAGAGAATGGAAATCGGTGCAGTTGTTGGTGCATCTCCAAAGGAAAATGTTGTAAGAGAAGTTCCTACTCCCGATGATGTTATTGTTCTTCTAGGTGGTAGAACAGGTAGAGACGGTTGTGGTGGTGCAACCGGTTCATCAAAGGCACACACAGAAGAATCTATCGAAACTTGTGGTGCAGAAGTTCAAAAGGGTAACGCTCCAACAGAAAGAAAAATCCAAAGACTATTTAGAAACCCTGTTGTTTCTAAGATGATTAAAAGATGTAACGACTTTGGTGCCGGTGGTGTATGTGTTGCTATTGGCGAACTTGCTGACGGTCTAACTATTGACCTAGACAAGGTTACAAAGAAATATGAAGGTCTTGACGGTACAGAACTTGCTATCTCAGAATCTCAAGAAAGAATGGCAGTTGTTCTGGACAAGAAAGATGTAGATAAATTTATTGCAGAGTCACTAAAGGAAAACTTAGAGGCTACAGCAGTTGCAATTGTTACAGAAGAACCTAGACTGGTTATGAACTGGAGAGGTGACACAATTGTTGATGTTAGCAGAGAATTCCTAAACACTAACGGTGTGACTCAAGAGGCTGATGCATTTATCACAGTTCCTGATGCTGATGATTGCTACAGAAACAATGTTCCAAAGGCACTTGAAGGTAAGAGTGTTAAGGATGCATTTAAGGACAACCTATCAAGACTTGAAGTTTGTTCACAGATTGGTCTTGCTGAAAGATTTGACGCATCAATCGGTTCAGCAACAGTTATTATGCCATTTGGTGGTAAGACACAGTTAACACCACAAGAAGCAATGGCAGCTAAGATTCCTGTACTAAAGGGTGAAACAGATGATGCATCTGCAATGTCATTCGGTTACATTCCGGGTACATCAAGATGGAGTCCATTCCATGGTTCAGCTTATGCAGTTGTAGAAAGCACATCAAAGCTACTTGCTATCGGTGCTAACCCACTAAAAGCAAGACTAACTTTCCAAGAATATTTTGAAAGACTACACGATAAACCAGAACGTTGGGGTAAACCTGCTGCAGCACTACTTGGTGCTATGGAAGCTCAGATTAAGCTAGGTCTACCATCAATCGGTGGTAAAGACTCAATGTCAGGTTCATTTGAAGATTTAGATGTTCCACCAACACTTGTTTCATTTGCAGTAGCAATGACTAAGGCAAGTAAGACAATTTCTTCTGAATTTAAGAAGAGTGGTTCAAATGTTATTTATGTTCCTGTTCCAGAGAACAAAGAAACTCTAATGCCTAACTGGGACAAGCTGGTTGAAATGTACAAGGCAGTTTATGCTTTATTTGACAATGGTCAGGTACTATCTGCATCAGTTGTTAAAGAAGGTGGTTGTGCCGGTTCAGTAGCAAAGGCTTGTTTCGGTAATATGCTTGGTTTTGAATTTAAACCTGACTATACATACACAATGGAAGAACTATTTGCTCCAAAGGCAGGTTCATTAATTATTGAACTTAAGGATGGTGCAACACTTTCCGAAGATGTTCTTCATTACACACTTGGTACAACTAACGAAAGCAGTAAAATTACTGTTAACGGTGAAAGCCTAGAACTTAAGAACCTAATTGAGGCTTGGACAACTCCACTTGAAAAGGTATTCCCAACTAAGGCAGAAGTTCCTGAAATCACTGTTGATGCTCCTCTATATACAGAAAGAAATACCCACAGTCCTGCAATTAAGGTTGCTAAGCCAAAGGTATTTATCCCATGTTTCCCAGGTACAAACTGTGAAATTGATACAAAGAGAGCCTTTGAAAAGGCCGGTGCAGATGTTGAAGTTCTTATTGTTAAGAACCTAAAGCCATCTGACATTGAAGAAACTATTGAGGCAATGGAAAAGGCTATTAAGTCTAGCCAAATTCTAATGTTCCCTGGTGGTTTCTCAGGTGGTGACGAACCTGACGGTTCAGGTAAATTCATCGCTACAACGTTTAGAAACCCTGTTATCAGCGAAGCAGTTAACGACTTACTAAAGAGCAGAGATGGTCTTGCACTTGGTATCTGTAACGGTTTCCAGGCACTTATTAAGCTAGGTCTTGTACCTAACGGTGAAATCGTTGAAATCAAAGAAAATGACCCAACTCTAACATTTAACACTATTGGCAGACATATCAGCCATATGGCATACACAAGAGTTACAAGTACAAAGTCACCTTGGTTCTCAAGTGTTAATGCCGGTGATGTATTTGCAGTTCCTGTATCTCACGGTGAAGGTAGATTTGTTGCTACTGACGAAACAGTTAAGAAGTTAATTGAAAACGGTCAGGTAGCTACTCAGTATGTTGACCTAAAGGGTAACCCAAGTCAGGACATTCAGTTTAACCTAAACGGTTCTGTTTGTGCTATTGAAGGTATCACTTCTCCTGACGGTAGAGTTTTAGGTAAGATGGGTCACTGTGAAAGAAAGGGTGCTAACCTTTACGCAAATGTTCCATTTGAAAAGGATATGCAAATCTTTGAATCAGGTGTTAAATACTTTAAATAAGATTTTTCCTAAACATCCTAAAATATAACAAGAAAAATGCGACTATCATTGATAGTCGCATTTTTCTATTTCTTTAAATATTTATTGTTATACTTTATAAATTTAATAATAGCATTTCAAGATTTCGCCTTGCATATTAAAAATTATTTTTCAGGCTTATGCTTTTTAATAGCATCGGTATCCCCAAGTTCACCGGCTTTGCCCATATAGAAGTTGGCCTTAACCTTGTTCTTTGTAAAGCCTTTTTTTCCCTTACTGTAGCAATTACTAACATACTTATAAAAAGATATTAAGTCACTGTTAATACCTGTCATACCTAATTTAGAAGCCCTTTTAAGGTATCCGTTTATCTTTCTGTAATTATCATAATTTATTCCGACAGAAACAAGTTTCTTAGCTTTCTCATAATATTCTTCAGCTATTTTATTAACTATTGCTATGTCGGTATTTTTCGCCATAGTCAGCATTTGATTTGCCTTATCAGTATCCTTTAAGTAACCGTTAACACCATATTTAAAATTAAAATAACAATTGGTA
The DNA here is from genome assembly GCF_040096285.1 of Ruminococcoides intestinihominis. Classification (NCBI taxonomy): domain Bacteria; kingdom Bacillati; phylum Bacillota; class Clostridia; order Eubacteriales; family Oscillospiraceae; genus Ruminococcoides; species Ruminococcoides intestinihominis. The sequence continues at coordinate 13,014 of NZ_JBBMEY010000043.1, forward strand.
TAGTCCTTTACAAGATTATATTTTGCCTCTTCGTTATCCATTTCAACTGCCATTTCAAAGAATTTTTCGGCCATTTCGTGGTTAATATTTGCGTGATTACCTGTTCCATATTGCTTACCGTACTGATTATATAACACACCTAAGTTTTTCTTAGCATTTTCATTACCTAGTTCAAGTGACTTCTTGAAGTAACCCTCAGCCTTATTATAATCTATACTGTAATTATCCTTCCCATTATAGTAATTTACACCAAGTTGATTATATAGAATAGCAAGGTTTTTCTTACCGTTTTCATCATTTAGCTTACTGCTTTCTTCAAAACAATAAATAGATTTTTCCACATTATCTTCTTCATTTGATGAAAAGTACTGTACACCTAAAGTGTTATAATAATCACCTAAAGTGGCTTTTGCTTTATCATCACCACTATCTATTTTAGCTAAAAGTTCTTTAATTTTATCGTCAGTAATAATTGCATTGAAAGCCATAATTTTGCTCCTCTAGTTTCTAAATACATTATATATCAGCAAAGTAATTTTGTAAATCTCTTAATTAACTACATAAATTATTATTTTTATCAACTCAAAATTTCCATCATTACGACTCAAAAAGTTTTCCACATATAAGCATAGTAAATATCCACCGGCTTAGCCGGTGGCTTTTCTTTTAACGCCTTAAAGGCTATGTTACTAGCTTCGTCTAAAG
>NZ_JBBMEY010000044.1:0-13330 GCF_040096285.1 Ruminococcoides intestinihominis
ACACAAGGAAGGCTGGATGGTTTCTACTAATTCTAAATATCTACCACATAACAAGGCAAGTTCTAGCACCACAAACCCAAGTTTAACTTTTGATATAAGCAAATATGGACATAGAAAATTAAAAACAGAATATGAAAAACAACTACAAAACTATTATGCTTGATACTCCTTATAACACAACAAGAGCCCATAAGTTCTATGAAAAGCAGGTTTTAAGAAGGTAACAGAAGATGAATTACCGATAAAATTCAGCCATCCTTATAAGGATTGTGACTTCTTTATTTTGAATTTATAATTTAATACAGATATGAAAAGCCCCGATTAGATATACTAATCGGGGTTTGCTTATACCTTAACTATTAAGTTTATTTATCATCCTTAGGTGATGACTTAGTAGCATTTGTAAATTGTTCTTGTAGTGAAGTGATGGCTGTCTTATAAACATAAGAAATTTGTTCACCATTTACAACACCAACATACTTAGAGTTGTTCACCTTGTATAGTTCAAGTGTATCAGCACTTCTGCCTGAGTCGGATGTATATGTAAACTTAACTGTCATTTCAGGCTTACCGGTAATCTTTTCATGAGAGAAATCTTCTCTTGTAAAGGTCGCACCATGCATATAGTCAAATGCAGTTTGGAAATAACCAAAGCTGATTCGCTTACCGTTATACTTAACTGTTGTGTCAGTTGTTGTTTGGTTATCTGAAGTAGTAGAAGTCTTTGTTTCTAGGTCAAATGTATAGTTGTTTTTACCGAAAGAAACTTCTGTCTTAGATAGGCTTGTGATTTTGTTATCTACAAAGTAGTCACTTCTCATTTTGTCTAGGCTTGATGTTGTCCATCTAACTGAGTCTGCAAGAATCTTGTAAATAACATCTCCACCCTTAACCATTAGGTAGCAGTACTTTTTGCTATCAGGCTTACTGGCCTGTAGTTCAACAACTGTGTCCTTATATGTAGCAGTTAATTCAGCATAAGGTGTTGCTAAACCGAACTTCTGCAAATCAGCACTTGTTGGGTTTAGGCATACAACTGCTTTAGCTGCAACACCACGGATACCTGCTTCAATTTCACTACAAGTAGTATCGTTACCATAGTACTTAGCAGGTTGTGTGATAATGTAGTTTGTTGTAGCAGTATCATCTGTGCTATCTTCAAATTCAATATCTTCTTTGTAGTGTGTACCACTTAGGTGTACTGTCTGAGGAGTAGCTGTATCACCCTCACTTGCTGCCTTAGTAACATTTAAATCAATAAGGTCATATACACTGTATAGGAATGAGTCAACTGACTCTTCATCAACTAGGTAAATTGATTTACCTGTACCGAATTTTACATAGTAGCCTGTGCCATTAGGTGCTTTGTCACCAACATAGAACTTAGAATTTGTCTTGTCTGTGTAGCCAACAGTAACAGTAGCCTTTGGCTTATCAAAACCAAAGTCACTGTCTTCATCACCACTTACGGAAACAATCTTAGTAAATGACATTGCTGCTGCATCTGATGCAACTGAATCAGGCTTACCCTCAGCAATTGACTTATCCTCATAGCCTACCAATGTGTATTCTGTAGCCTGAGTTTCTGTCTTAGTTTTACCGTTTTTATCTTTAGTTTCCTTTACAGGAGTGTAACTCTTGATTTGGAAACTACCGTTATCATTTTCAACTTTAATAGTTTTGATTTTTCTAGGAATATAGTTAATAAGTTCACCGATACCGTTTTCTTTAACTTCACCCTTATCATCAAGAGCAGGTTCTGCCTGATGCATTTTGTTCTTGTCAACAGTATCGGAAATCTTTGCTTCCTTAGTTACTTCTTGTGTATCTTTGTTATCTTCACTACCCGGTAGGTTAAGTACCACTACTAATGCAACACCAATAATAACAACAACTGCTGCCACAATAATAATCTTAAGTAGTTTTTTGTTATCTTTCTTTTTAGTAGCCATTATTTCTTTCTCCTAACTGCCCAAATTACAATACCTAGGATTAATACACCAAGTGGGATGATGCCAACAAATAGGATTGATGGGAATAGGGCATCACTTGCAGCTTCCAGACCTAATGAAGTATCACTGGCTGTAGCACTGTTAATTGTAATAGTTTCACTGTCGTTTTCTGTTAGTACATTAAACATATTTGTAAAGTATGTACTGTTATTAAACTGAGTATAGCCTGTTAAGAAATCGGAAGAAACTGCATAGTAAGAACCGATTACAACAACATTCTTGTTTACACCGTCAGATACTTCGGATTGGTTGATAACTGCACCGTTAAGTGCTTTACCTGTACCATCCTTTACATCATCAGTTGACTTAGCATCAGATGGTAATAAGTCAGCCTTAGTTGAACTCTTTAGAAGTACCTTTGCTGAACTACCCTTTGTTAAGGTAATATTCCATGTGTCACCCATAGCAACTCTTGTGTTGCTATCAATACCGTCTGTAAATGTAGACTCATCATAGTCATATGTTGAAAGTCTGTGGTCACTTGGAGCGATAGAAGTAATGTAGTTGTTGTCCTGTTCATAAATCCAGTTGTTTTCAACCTTAATACCTTGTTCTTCTAGGAATGAATCCATATTTGGTGTACCGTTTTCAATAGCCATTGGAGCAGGTACATAAACGAATGTTTTGTTAGACTTCTTAGCAGTATCTAAGAAACTTGTAACTTTCTTAAGTGCCTGTTCTGAAATATCGGATGTTGGAGCAACAAACAGAAGAACATCACAGTCACTAGGAACTTTACTGTTAGAGTCTAGGTCAACAGTTGTAGTTTCATATGCTTGATTTTCAAGTAATTTCTTTAGTGCTGAATATGCAGTAGAACCACTTGAACTTGTCTTTTCTGAACCAACACCTGATGAAGTAATGAAACAAGCCTTTGCAGCATTTTTCTTAGTTAAACCAAGAATAGCAGTACAAACCTGTTGTTCAACTTTACTTGACTTAATTTTTGAATAGCCTGTTGAAGAGTCATTTTCTGTTTCAAATAGGTCTTCCATTGTCAGACCTTTGTATCTGTCATTACCGGCATCAATAACACAAATTGTGCTTGAACCTGATGTTGTAAGATTTAGGTTGCTATATTTCTTAGCGAATGATGGGTTTGATGAAGTATCTTCATACTTAAATGTAATATGCTTGTTTAGAGATGCAATTTCTTTAAAGAACTGATTTGCTTGTGAGAAATATGCAACACCAAAACTTGAATCATATGAAGTGAAAGTATCTTCATCAGTTAATAGATAAATGTCAATATCTTGATTTACATTTTTACAAAGTTTCTTTGTATCATCCTGTAGCTGATACATATTTGAATTTGTAATATCAACTGAAAGGGAAGGGAACTTATTTTCCAATACAGATGCAATAATATTTACTGCAACTACACAAGCTAAGAAAACTGCAATAATTGCAATGCTTAACCAGCCCTTTGAGAACTTTCTTGAATGTAAAATCTTTTTGATTTTAGATTGTTTTTTTACTTCAACATCAGAAGTTTCTTCTTTTCCGGTAACTTCATCTGTAGAAGTTTCATCTGCTTTAATATCTTTTTCGATTTCTGTAGCTAGGAAATCTTCTTTCTTATTTTTCTTTAACAATGTAATACCTCCTTAGCTCCAGCGTCTTTTTTCAAGTACTCTAAGTGTTAAGAAATTGAATAGTGCAATAATTGATAGGAAGAATACAGTATCTGCAACACTTAAAATACCCTTAGTAAAGTTTGAGTAATGGTCAACGAATGAAATACTGGAAATAGCAGTTGAAATCCAAGTTACAGAGATTAGCTGAGAAATGCTATCTATAAAGAAGATTACAAGACCAAAACACATACTTACAATAGCAGAAATAATCATACTTTCTGTTAATGAAGAAATGAAAATATCAATAGAAATCATTGCAGCACCTAGGATAATTGAGCCAAGTAGATTACCTAAGAATACTGACCAGTCAGGTGCACTGTAGAAAGTAAGTGTTAGTGCAAATAAAACATAAATGCCAACACAACAGATAAACATAATCAGTGAACCGAAGAACTTACCGGCAACAATTTCTCCAAGTCCTAATGGAGAAGTTAAAAGTGCCTGGTCGGTTTTCTGTTTCTTTTCTTCTGAAAAAGTTTTCATTGTAATAATCGGAATTACAAGAACTGTAATCATAAACATATTTGAGAATAAACTTGCCATATCTTTGCTATTTCCTACTATGCAATAGAAGTAGAAGAATAACCCTGCAAAGAAATAATAAACTGCCATTACAACATATCCTATTGCAGAGGTAAAATATGAACTTAATTCTTTCTTTAAAATAGCTGTCATTACTTTTTACCTCCCTTTGATACAGTTTTTGATGTTAACTTTAGGTATGCTTCTTCAAGACTCATACCACCCTCATTCATAGTAAGGATAACTGACTTGTTGTTAACCATAGCATTGAAAACACCTTTTCTAATGTCAATACCACTTTCATGTTCAATGTTGTATACATTTGTGTTTTCTGCACTTTGTCTTTCAACAGTAATTTTCTGTACACCATGAACATTCTTTAAAGCAGTTGTAACGGAAGTTACTGTGCCTTCAGCTTCAAGAGTAAGTGTTGACTTACCGGTAATAGCCTGTGAAAGTTCTGATGTCTTAGTATCAGCAACAACCTGTCCCTGATTGATAACAACGATTCTGTCACAGATTGCTGAAACTTCTGAAAGAATATGTGAAGAAAAGATAACTGTGTGTTTCTTTCCTAAGCCTCTGATTAAACTTCTGAATTCTCTAATCTGTGAAGGGTCAAGACCAACAGTAGGTTCATCAAGAATAAGTACAGGTGGGTTGCCAAGTAATGCTTGAGCAAGACCTACTCTCTGACGATAACCTTTTGATAGGTTACGGATAATTCTTGACTGATGGTCAGTTAACTTAGTAACTGCAAGAACTTCATCAATGTGAGCCTTCTTAGGAAGTTTTACTTTCTTAATAGAGAACATAAACTCCAAATATTTTCTAACTGTCATATCCATATAAAGTGGTGGCAGTTCCGGAAGATAACCAATCTGGGACTTTGCACCCTTTGGATCTTTCAAAATTTCTGAATCATTTATGGTTACTGTGCCACTTGTAGAAGAAATGTACCCTGTGATAATATTCATAGTTGTACTTTTACCGGCACCGTTTGGACCAAGAAAGCCTAGTATCTCACCATCATTAACAGTAAAACTAATGTCGTTTACTGCCTTGATGTCGCCATACTGCTTTACAAGGTTTTTGATTTCAACCATATTTTCAACTCCTTTTTCCTTTTAGTAAACTAGATTAATTTCCATAATAATTCTAACAGATTATTAGTTTTTTTCAACAAATCAACTCCAAATGTCACTTTTTATTCATAAAGTTTCAATTACCTGTCACAATATAAAAAATTCTCTTGTGAAATATAACAAAACCTTTTGAAAGATTTTATTGAATGTGACAATGAATTTATTTTAAACTAACTTATACAGTGTTTATTTATTATTTCAATCCGTATTATTATACCATTAAGTCAAGCTTTCTTCAACAAGGATAGTATAAATAATAGAAAAACAGAGATACTTAATATAAATAAGGTATGGGCAACATTGTTTGCCTGTTTAATAGTATAAAGAAAAGAGTGATAGTATGGATTACCTAAAAGCATTTGTAGTTGGTGGACTTATTTGTGTTGTCGGTCAAATATTAATTGACAAAACAAAATTAACACCGGCAAGAATTTTAACTTCCTTTGTTGTAATCGGTGTACTTCTTGGCGCAGTAGGACTATACAAGCCTTTAGTTGACTTTGCCGGTAGTGGTGCTACAGTACCTTTGTCCGGTTTTGGGTACAATTTATACAAAGGTGTTAAGGAAGGAATCAGCGAAGACGGATGGCTTGGAATATTCACAGGTGGTGCTACTGCATCTGCCGGAGGAATAGCCGGTGCTATATTTTTCGGTTTTTTGGCAGGATTACTGGGAAAACCACAGGAAAAATCCTAGGAAAATATAGATAAACACTTGATTTTTCCTATATTATATGCTATTATTTAATAGTTAAATATCCTAATGGTAAAGGAGTGGTCAGTACGACCGCTCCTTTGTTATTATAAAGAGGTGATAAAATGGCAAACAAAAAAGGTAACAATACTGCCGGAATGGTATGGGAAATTGCAGAACCTATTGCAAAGGATTTAGGGCTACAACTTTGGGATGTTCGCTATGTTAAAGAAGGTGCACAGTGGTATCTTAGAGTAATCATTGACAAAGAAGATGGTGTAGGCATTGACGATTGTGAGAAAATGTCCAGAGCCTTAGACGCTCCTCTTGATGAAAAAGAGATTGGTCAGAACCAGTACATTCTGGAGGTTAGTTCTCCCGGTATTGAGAGAGAGCTTGTTCGTGAGGAACATTTTGACCAATTTATCGGTGCTGATGTAATGGTTAAGATGATTAGACCTATTGAGGGTATCGGTAAGGAATTTAAGGGTAAGCTTAAATCTGCCGATAAACAGACTGTTACAATTACAGACCACAGTGATGAAAACGAAATTACTATTAATAAGAAAGATACAGTTTATATTAAACTGGATGACTTTGATTTTTAAAAGAAAGGATTTGATTTTGGAATGAATAATAAGGCATTATTTGAGGCATTAAGATCTCTAGAACAAGAAAAAGGCATTTCTATGGATGCTATGATTACACAAATTTCTAAAGCTATTGTTATTGCTTGTAAGAATAACTACGGTGGCAATGATGATGTTGAAATCTCTATGGTACCTGAAAAGAATAGCTTTGATGTTAAGCTAAACAAAGAAGTAGTTGAAGAGGTATTTGACCCTGACTATGAAATTTCTCTTGAAGATGCTCAGAAAATTAAGAAGTCAGCTACTATCGGTGACAAGGTGGCAATTTCACTTGACCCTAAGAACCTAGGTAGAATTGCAGTACAGACTGCTCGTTCAGTTATCCGTCAGGGTATTCGTGATGGTGAAAAGGGTCAGATGCTTGCTGAATTCCAGTCAAAGCAACAGGAAATTGTTACTGCTAAGGTTGAGAGAATTGACCCTGTTTCCGGTGGTATTACAATCAGAATCGGTAAAGCAGAAGCAGTTCTACCTAAGTCAGAACAGATTGGTGACGAAACATTCAAGGAAGGTGACCTAATTAAGGTTTATATCGTTGATGTTAGAACAACAGACAGAGGTCCTAGAGCATTTATCTCAAGAACTCACCCTGACTTTGTTAAGAGATTATTTGAAACAGAAGTTCCTGAAATTTTTGATGGTGTTGTAGAAATTAAGTCAGTTTCAAGAGAAGCAGGTTCCAGAACAAAGATGGCAGTTTATAGCAATGACAAGACTATTGATGCAGTTGGTTCTTGTATCGGTGCTAAAGGTGCCAGAGTTAACACTATTGTTGAAGAACTTGGTGGAGAAAAGATTGATATTGTAGAATGGTCAGAAGACCCTGCAAAGTTTATTGCAGCTTCCCTATCTCCTGCAACTGTTATTAAGGTTGTTATTGAAGACCTTGAAGGTAAATCTTGCAGAGTTACTGTTCCTGACAATCAGCTTTCACTTGCTATCGGTAACAAGGGTCAGAACGCAAGACTTGCAGCTAAACTAACAGGCTGGAAGATTGATATTCGTCCTGAAAGCGGTTTCTTCGGTGAAGATGAAGTTCTAATTGATAACACAGAAGACACTACACCTGAAGAAGTAGAAAAAACTTCAACAGAAGAACAGGCTGTTGAAGAACCGGTTGCTGAAGAATCAAAAGAAGACGTACCGACTGTTGAAATGAATGGTGACAGTTTTATTGATGACATTTTATGCACAGATAACGAGGAATAATTTATTCTTGTAATATAATGAAAGGAGGAATTACTGTGAAAACAAAGAAAGTTCCAATGAGAAAATGTTCCGGTTGTGGAAATATGTTTCCAAAGAAAGAACTGGTTAGGGTTGTAAAAGCCCCTGACAAAAAAGACAGTGACGGTAATATAATAGAAAAGGGTGAAGTTTCTCTTGACCTTACTTCTAAGAAATCCGGAAGAGGTGCTTATGTCTGCAAAAATGTTCAGTGCCTACAAAAAGCCAGAAAGACTAAGAGGATTGACCGTTCATTAAATACAGTCATTCCTTCAGAAATTTATGACCAAATGGAAAAGGAAATTGCCGATGAATGACAGATTACTTTCTATCTTGGGCTTATGCAGACGAGCAGGTAAAATTGTAATTGGTACAGACCCGGTTATTGAGTCTGTTACAACCGGAAAATCCTTTATTGTCCTTATGACAAAGGATTTTTCAGCCAACAGTAAGAAAAACATCCTGAAAGCCTCTAACAACAGTTCAGTTAAAACTTTCGTTATTAACAGAACTAAGGATGAGTTAGGTATGGCAATTGGCAAGTATTGTGCTGTTGTCAGCATAACAGACAGAGGTTTTTCTGATAAAATTCAAGAGTTAATCTTGAAAGAGCAAGAACAGGAGGAATGAAACTATGATGATTAAATATAAGGTTAATGAGGTTGCTAAGGACCTTGGCGTTAACAGTAAGAAAGTTATCGAAGTACTTGATAAATATTGTGGCGTACAGAAGAAAACTACAACTACTCTGGAAGAAAATGAGCTAAATGTTGTTTTCGATTACTTTACTCAGGACAAAAATCTTGATAACTTAGATGCTTACTATGCAAAGAGAAACGCAGGTATTGAAGAAGTAGAAAAGAAGAAAGACGAAGAAAAGAAAAAGAGAAAAGAAGAACATAAACGCCAAAAAGCAGAACAAGCTAAAAAACAGGGCAAAGCTCCTGCACAACAAGAGAAAGAACATCAGGCTCCCAGAAGAAAGGAAAGCCGTGTAATTGATACATCAGCAGTTGTTGTTAATGTTGATAAGTACAACGAAAAGTACGACAATATGGCTGACTCTAAGATGAACAGAAGTGACAGAAATAAAAGTCAGGTTAAAAAGCAGAAGATTAACCAGCGTTCACAGCAGAGAAAGAAAAGACAAGGTAAGAGAGAAACAGAACAGGAAAGACTAAAGAGAATTGCAGCAGAAAGAAAGGCAAAGCCTATTACTGTTCAGATTCCTGAGGAAATTGTTGTTCAGGAACTTGCTTCTCGTCTAAAGGCTACTGTTGCCGAAGTTGTAAAGAAAGCATTCTTAATGGGTACAATGGTTACTGCTACAGATACTATTGACTTTGATACTGCTTCTCTAATTGCTATGGAATTTCATGCAAAGGTAGAGAAAGAAGTTGTTGTTACAATCGAAGAACAGATTATTGATGATACAGAAGATGATGATGCAAATCTAGTACCAAGAGCTCCGGTTGTTGTTGTTATGGGTCATGTTGACCATGGTAAAACATCTATCCTTGATGTTATCCGTCATGCAAATGTTACATCCTCTGAGGCCGGTGGTATTACTCAGCATATCGGTGCTTACAGAGTGCAGGTTAACGGCAAGGATATTACATTCCTAGATACTCCGGGTCATGAAGCATTTACAACAATGCGTGCAAGAGGTGCAATGGCTACAGATATTGCTATTCTTGTTGTTGCTGCTGATGATGGTATTATGCCACAGACAGTAGAAGCTATTAACCATGCTAAGGCCGCCGGTGTTTCTGTTGTTGTTGCTATTAACAAGATGGATAAACCTGGTGCTAACCCAGAAAATGTAAAACAGCAATTAACTGAATATGAACTTGTACCTGAAGAATGGGGTGGTGATACACCTTGTATTCCTGTTTCTGCAAAGACTAAGGAAGGTATTCCTGATCTACTTGAAATGGTACTTCTAATTGCTGAAATGAAGGAACTAAAGGCTAACCCTGACCGTCAGGCTAAGGGTTGCGTTATTGAAGCAAGACTTGATAAGGGTAGAGGTCCAATCGCTACAATGCTTGTACAGAACGGTACACTTCACCAAGGTGATATTGTTGTTGCCGGTACTGCAGTTGGTAGAGTTAGAGCAATGACTAACGATAGAGGCAGAAAAGTTAAGGAAGCCGGTCCATCAGTTCCAGTTGAAATTACAGGTCTTGATGAAGTTCCACAGGGTGGCGACATTTTCAATGCCGTTTCTGATGAAAGACTTGCTCGTCAGCTTGTTGAACAGAGAAAAACTAAGGCTAAGGAAGAACTATTTAACTCAAGAACTAAGGTTACACTTGATAACCTATTTGACCAGATGAAACAGGGCGAAATGAAAGAACTTCAGATTATTGTTAAGGCTGATGTTCAGGGTTCTGTTGAAGCAGTTAGACAGTCACTTGAAAAGCTATCTAATGATGAAGTAAGAGTTAATGTTATCCACGGTGGTGTTGGTGCTATTAACGAAAGTGATGTTATGCTTGCTAATGCAAGTAATGCAATCATTGTTGGCTTTAATGTTAGACCTGATGCTACTGCAGTAGCAAATGCTGAGAGAGAATCTGTAGATATTCGTCTATATAGCATTATTTATAACTGTATTGAAGAAATTGAATCAGCTATGAAGGGTATGCTTGCTCCTAAGACAAGAGAAGTTGTAATCGGTAATGCTGAAATCCGTAACATTATCAGAATCAAGAGTGTTGGTGTTGTTGCCGGTTCATATGTTAAGAACGGTACTATCAAGAGAAATGCCAAGGTTAGAGTTATTCGTGACGGTGTTGTTATTGCTGATGATACAATCGCTTCACTACAGAGATTTAAGGATGCAGTTAAGGAAGTAAACGAAGGTTATGAATGTGGTATTTGCCTAGAAAAATATAACGACCTTCGTGAAGGTGATATTTTTGAAGTGTATGAAATTCAGGAGTATCGTGAAGACTAATAACAGTCTATTGTAAAAGAGGAAATTAATATGTCAGGACACAGAATTGATAGAACAACTGAAGATATTAAAAGAGAACTAACTGATATTTTTAAGTCAGTAAAAGACCCTAGAGTTGCCGATTGCTTTATTTCTATTATCAGAGTTGAGGTTACTAATGACCTTAGCTATTGCACAGTATATTTCAGTGTAATCGAGGGTATGGAAAGAGCAAAGGAAGCACTAAAGGGACTGAAATCTGCTACAGGTTATATCAGAAGAGAACTTGGTCACAGACTTCATTTGCGTCATACTCCGGAGCTTATCTTTAAGCCAACTGATAGTATTGAATACAGTGCTAACATTAGCCGTATTCTAAATGACCTTGATATTAAAGAAGATGAGGACCAAGATGAAGCTTGATAATGTAGCTAAAATTTTACAAGAAAAAAATAATATTGAAATTTTAACTCACCATTATCCTGATGGAGATACCCTAGGTTCTGCTTATGGTCTTTGTAAGGCTTTACAAGATATAGGCAAAAATGCAAGGGTAATCCTTAGTGGTAAGGCTGCTACAAAGTTTGATTATCTAAAAAATGGAGTAAAGGAAAATTCCTTTACTCCGGATTTTATTATGTCTGTTGATGTAGCAGCACCTCAGCTTTTGGGGGATAATGAGGAAAGTTATAGCAACAAAATTCAGTTATGTATTGACCACCATGGCAGTAATTCTTTAGGTGTAGAGGATAGTTATATTGATGCTACAGCAGCATCTACTTGTGAAATTATCTTTGACCTAATCAACCTAATGAATGTGAAGGTTACTAAAGAAATTGCAAACTGCCTTTATACAGGTGTCAGTACAGACACAGGTTGCTTTATGTACACAAATACCACTGCAAAAACTCATATGATTGCAGCAAAATTAATTGAATGTGGTGCTGATTTTGCAGTTATCAACAGAGCAATGTTTGAAACCAAAACAAAGCAGAAACTTGCCCTTGAAAGAATGGTTTATGACACACTGGATTATTACTATGACGGCAAACTTGCTATTATTTACACCACCCTTGCAATGCAAGACAAGTTAAACTTAGGTGATGACCAAATGGAAGGTTTGGCATCAATTCCTAGACAGATTGACGGTGTGAAAATGGGCATTACTATTAGGGAAAAGCAGGATAATGTGTTTAAAATTTCTGTTAGAACTAATGGTGATACCGATGCTTGTGAATTTTGCAAAAAGTTCGGTGGTGGTGGCCACAAGGCTGCCTCAGGTTGTGCAATTAACGGTACACTTGAAAGTGTTAAGCAACAGCTTATTGATGCAGCGAAAGAGATACTACAATGAACGGTGTAATTGTAATAAACAAGCCAATGGACTTTACTTCATTTGATGTTGTGGCAGTAATGAGGAAAGCTCTTGGCATTAAGAAAATCGGTCATTTAGGTACACTTGACCCTAATGCAACAGGTGTTCTACCACTGGTTGTGGGAAACGGCACTAAGGCTCAGGACTTAATTACCAATCACGATAAAGGCTATGTGGCTACTTTTCAGTTTGGAAAGAAAACCGATACTCTAGATATTTGGGGTAAGGTACTAAAAGAAGAAAAAACTTCTTTCACTACAGAAGAAGTTAAGGAAAAGCTAAAAGAATTTCAAGGTGAAATTTATCAGCTACCACCTATGTACTCAGCTATTCAAATAAACGGTCAAAGACTTTATGACCTGGCAAGAGCAGGAAAAACTGTTGAAAGAGAAAAAAGAAAAGTAACAGTTTACTCCATAGAACTTTTTGACTTTGATGAAAAAAATCAAAGTGGTAAGTTGGAAATCAAGTGTAGTAAGGGTACATATATAAGGACAATTATTGATGACCTTGGTGAAAGTTTAGGTTCTTGTGCAGTTATGACTTCACTTGTTAGAACTGAGGCTTGTGGTTTTACCCTAGAAGATGCAATTGACTTGCAGAAAGCTAGAGAACTAGAGGATTTCACACCATACATTAAAAGTGTGGAAAGTCTGTTTATGAACTACGGTTATGTGAAAATTACAGAACCACAAGCAAGAAGATTCTCTAACGGTGGTGCATTAGATAAGAACAGAACTTACCTTGAGAAAATGCAACCTAAAGAGGACACAATCCTAAGAGTCAGAGATAACAATAATCAGTTTATCGGCTTAGGTATCGTTAAAGGTGATGAATTAAAAATTTATAAACTTTTCAAAACAAATTAGTTTTCCACATTTTAAGAGTGCAGTATGGAAAACTTTTGACTTATCTCAAATATATAATTTGAATATGTAACAAAAACCGACTTTAGTAATCTATCCTAAAGTCGGTTTTGTTATTTTAATTCTTTTTTTGATTATAATAACTTAGCTTTATAAATTAGGGTTTGTGGTGCTAGAACTTGCCTTGTTATGTGGTAGATATTTAGAATTAGCAGAAACCATCCAGCCTTCCTTGTGTAAAGGAAGGGGGACCACGAAGTG
>NZ_JBBMEY010000045.1:0-13230 GCF_040096285.1 Ruminococcoides intestinihominis
GGACATCAATGATGCCCCCTACACCTGTGAGTCATAGTTATATATAATTTAAAATGCATATTCTCACTATAAATTTTTCTTTATAGCCAATTAAATTTAAAACAAACTTACCTTTACCCACAGACAAAATTGAAAAAACCTAATTTGTAAAATAAACTTATTTTAACCTACAAATGAAATCAGAAAATTTAAATTTTTTATATGAAAAAATTACACAACAACTACCTTGATTAAGGATGATTATTTTATTAAAATGAAATAAGGAAGTGATAATAATGGATAAGAAAAATAATCAAAATTCTATAGAAGAAAATAAATTATTCTATTTAAACTCAAACCGAAGACAGATTGAAAAGGCTATAAAAGAAGTTAAAGAGGGAAAGTAGTAAATAAAACTATTGAAGAATTAGAAAATTTAGATAATCCCAATTCATAATATAAGCCTTATCCACATACATTTTACTATTTGAAAGAGGTGTTAAAATGTATGTGAAAAGGAGCTTTTCAATATTACTCAGCGTGTTGATGATATTGTTTTCTTTGCCAATAGGTGCAAAGGCACTTACTGCCGAAGATATTTCGGCACCATCTGCAATATTGGTTGAGGGTGACAACTTTAATATTCTTTACGAGAAAAATAGTCACGAAAAAAGGTCAGTAGCCTCTATTACAAAAGTAATGACCGTTTTGCTTGTTATGGAGGATATTGAAAGTGGAAAAATCAGCCTGAAAGATACTGTAACTGCAAGTAAACACGCATCCTCAATGGGCGGTTCGGATATTTGGCTTGAAGAGGGAGAACAATTGTCCCTTGACGATATGCTAAAGGCAACATTAGTTGCTTCGGCTAATGATGCAGCAGTTGCTTTGGCAGAATATACCGAAGGCAGCGAAGATGCCTTTGTGAAGCGAATGAACACCAGAGCAAAGGAACTTGGTATGAAAGATACTGTTTTTAAGAACTGCAACGGTCTTGATGAGAAAGGTCATTATTCAAGTGCATATGATGTGGCTTTAATGTCAGCAGAACTTATAAAACATACTAAAGTTTTTGATTATACTTCTATATGGCTTGATTTCTTGCGAGATGGCAAAACTCAAATTGTTAATACTAATAAACTTTTAAAGTCTTATAACGGCATTACAGGACTAAAAACAGGCACAACATCAGAGGCAGGGAGTTGTATTTCTGCAACAGCCAGAAGAGATGGAATGAACTTAATTGCAGTGTCCTTAGGTTGTGACAGTACCAATGAAAGATTCAAAAGTGCATCAACAATGCTTGACTATGGTTTCAATAATTTCGGAATAAAAGTACCTGAAAAAGTAAAGATTGATAAAATCAAAGTAAATAAAGGAATGAAAGAAGAACTTTCACTGGTTGCAAATGAACCTAAGTCAATTTTAATTTCAAAAGGCAACAATGATAAAATAGATACAAAAGTAAACATTCCTGACTCAATAGATGCACCGGTAAAGCAAGACCGGGTGATTGGTGAAATTGAATATAATTTAAACGGAAAGTTAGTGGAAAAGGTAAAAGTTAAGGCAAAAGAAGATATAGAAGAATGTTCTTTTGCTAATTCTTTCCGATACTTGTGGGCTTTTTTAGTGTCTTTATAAAAAATTAAATTTTATTTAGTGAAAGTGTTACTTTTCTGTTGCAAAAACATACAAAATATAGTATAATAGTGCCAATCCATAAAATAATGTGTGTATAATTCTTTTATGGAATGATAAGGAGGCACAAAAAGAAATGGCTACTAAGTTAAGTGACAAATATTTAAAGGGATTTGTAAGTGAACATGAATATGAAGCAATGGCACCACAGGTGAAACTTGCTCATAATGCACTTCATACAGGTGATTGCCTAGGCAATGACTTTATCGGTTGGTTAACACTTCCAACAGATTACGATAAGGAAGAATTTGCTCGTATTAAGGCAGCTGCTGAAAAAGTTAAGAAGAATACTGATGTATTTATCGTTATCGGTATTGGTGGTTCTTACCTTGGTGCAAGAGCAGCTATTGAATTTTTAAAATCCCCTAACTATAATCTACTATGCAAAGATACTCCACAAATTTTCTTTACAGGTAACTCAATCAGCAGTAATGCTCTTTCTGAACTTGTAGAAATCTGTGAGGGTAAAGATGTTTCTATTAATATGATTTCAAAGTCAGGTACAACAACAGAACCTGCTATCGCTTTCAGAGTTCTTCGTGAAATGCTAGAGAAGAAGTACGGCAAGGAAGGTGCTAAGGAAAGAATCTTCTGTACTACTGATAAGGCAAAGGGTACTCTAAAGGAACTTGCTACTAAGGAAGGCTACGAAACATTCGTAGTACCTGATGATGTAGGTGGTAGATTCTCAGTTCTAACAGCTGTTGGTCTACTTCCAATTGCAGTTGCAGGTTGTGACATTGATGCTCTTATGGCAGGTGCTAGAAAGGCTCAGAACGACTTTGATAATGATGACCTATTTACAAATGACTGTTATAAGTATGCTGCTCTTCGTAACATTCTTTACAGAAAGGGTTACCAGACAGAACTACTTGTTGCTTATGAACCTGCATTTACAATGATGAACGAATGGTTCAAGCAGTTGTTTGGTGAAAGTGAAGGTAAGGACAACAAGGGTATCTTCCCAGCATCTGTTGTATTCTCAACAGACCTACACTCAATGGGTCAGTACATTCAGGAAGGCAGAAGAACTTTATTTGAAACTGTTGTACAGTTTAATAAGGTTGCAAGAGAAATTACTCTTGATACAGACCCAGAAAATGTTGATGGTCTAAACTTCCTATCAGGCAAGACTATGGACTTTGTAAACAAGAAGGCTTTCCAGGGTACAGTTCTTGCTCATAATGACGGTGGCGTTCCTAATATGGTTCTTGATGTTGAAGAAATGACAGAAACAGAACTAGGCTATCTAATCTACTTCTTCGAAAAGGCTTGTGCAATCAGTGGTTACTTACTAGGTGTTAACCCATTCAACCAGCCTGGTGTAGAATCATACAAGAAGAATATGTTTGCTCTACTAGGCAAACCTGGTTATGAAGATCAGAAAGCTGAACTAGAAGCAAGACTTAACTAAAAAATATTAAAATTTATCCTAAAAGGAGGACGACTAAATGGTAACTTTACTAACAGGTAAGAAAGGTTCAGGCAAAACTAAGAAATTAATCCAACTTGCTAACGAAGCTGTTGCTTCATCAAGTGGCAATGTTGTTGTAGTTGAGAAAGGTCAAAAGCTTACATATGATGTAACTCATAAGGCTAGACTTGTTGACACTGACCATTACGAAATTCAGGGCTATGATGCACTATTCGGTTTCCTAAGTGGTATCTGTGCAGGTAACTATGATGTTACAGACATTTTTGTTGATAGCACATTCAAGATTTGCCCAGAAGGTATTGACGGTTTAGAAGCATTCATCAAGAAGGCATCAGACCTAGCTGACGCATCAGAAACAAAGATTACTTTCCTAATTTCTGCTGCTGAAGAAGACCTACCGGTAGGTATTAACGCAGTTTGCGAAAAGGTTTAATTTTATATTAGTTTTCAAAATTAAATTAAAAACTCTTAAAAGGGCTGTTACTTAACAGTCCTTTTTTGACGGTTTAACCTTTAAAGTTACCATATTAATTGTCCGATTTTTCTTAATGAATATAATATAATTATTAATAAATTATTGTACTTAATTCTACCAAAGAAAATTACAAAAAATTCAGAAAAAATCTAATAAAATGGCTTTTTTCTATTGACAAAATGCTATTTGATGAGTATAATATTAGTCGTGTTTATTGGGAGAAGGTGTATTTATGATATTAAACCTTAAAGAAGTTTTCCTACAGGAAGGCAGTAAGAAGGCTTTTGAGTATTCCTTTTCAATGTCAGACATAGACATTAGTGGTGTTTATCCATTCGTTTCACCTATAATGGTAAAGGGTGAGGCTTTAAACCGTGCTGGTCTTGTTGATGTTAATTTTGATGTATCATTTACCTACAACCGTCCTTGTGACAGATGTTTTAAGGATGTTAGTAGAGAATTAAATTACCAGTTTAATCATCGTCTTGTGGTTTCACTTCAGGGTGATGACAATGATGACTACATTGAAGTTCCGGATTACACTCTTGATGTTGATAATTGTGTTCAGACAGATATTATTCTTAACTTACCTGTTAAGTTCCTGTGTAAAGAGGACTGCAAGGGTATTTGCCCTAAGTGTGGTAAGGACTTGAATGATGGAGAATGTGATTGTCAGGCAGAAGAAATTGACCCTCGTTTAGAGGTACTAAAGGAATTATTGAAATAACATATATTACAGGAGGAAATAAAAATGGCAGTACCAAAGAGAAAACATTCACACGCAAGAAAAATGAAGAGAAGATCCAATGTTTGGAAGTTAAACACTCCTGCACTTGCAGTTTGTCCAACATGTGGCGAATACAAAGCTCCACATAAGGTTTGCAAGAACTGTGGTCAGTACAATGGCAGACAGGTTATTGCAGTAGAAGCTGAATAATTTTAATTTATAAAAAACAGACGGATTTTATATCCGTCTTTTTTTATGTCAAATATTTCTTATATTATCTTTTATTTTGCCGTAAAATAGGGTATAATAAGAGTGTGTTTAGCTTAAAATATAATGGGCTATTATGTTTAGTATTTGAGATAAATTATTTTATTGCTAAAAAGTTAAAAGAATTGAAAAATTAAAAATTTTGATTTATAGATAGGAGGGGTTTTATGTCCACACCAATCGTAGCTATTGTAGGCAGACCGAATGTTGGTAAATCAACATTGTTTAATAAACTTATAGGTGAGCGTCTTTCTATTGTAGATGATACTCCCGGTGTTACTCGTGATAGAATTTATGGTGAATGTGAGTGGAATAATCGCAAAATCCGTATTATTGATACAGGTGGTATTGAACCATATTCCGATGATGTTATCCTAAAACAAATGAGACGACAAGCAGAACTTGCTATTGATACTGCTGATGTTACTGTTCTTGTAACTGATGTTTGTGACGGTGTTGTTGCAACTGATGAAGAAGTTGCTCAAATGCTACAAAAGAGTGGTAAGCCGGTTGTGCTTTGTGTAAATAAATGTGACCAAATCGGTGAACCACCGGCACAGTTTTATGAATTTTATAACCTAGGTTTAGGTGAGCCAATTCAGGTTTCTTCTGTTCATGGTACAGGTACAGGTGACTTGCTTGAAGAAGTTTGTAAATTCTTACCACCTGAAGATGAAACTGAACTTGATGAAGATGTAATTTCTGTTGCAGTTATCGGTAAACCTAATGTTGGTAAGTCATCACTTATTAACTATATTACAGGTGAGAACCGTTGTATTGTTTCCGATATTGCCGGTACAACAAGAGATTCTATTGATACTATTGTTGAAAACGAATATGGTAAATTCAATTTTATTGATACTGCCGGTATGCGTAGAAAAGCCAGAGTTTATGACAACATTGAAAAGTACAGTATTATCAGAGCCAGAATGGCTATTGACAGATGTGATGTTTGTGTAATTATGATTGATGCTGAAGTTGGCTATACTGAACAGGACAGTAAGGTTGCCGGTATGGCACTTGAAGCCGGTAAAGGTTGCATTATTGCAGTTAATAAGTGGGATGCTATTGATAAAGATACTCACACAATGGGTGACTTTAGAAAGACTCTTGACAGAGAATTTGCATTTATGAGCTATACACCGTATATTTTCATTTCTGCAAAAACAGGTCAGAGAGTTAACAACCTATTTGAACTTATCACAACTGTTGCAAACAATAACGCAATGCGTATCCGTACAGGTATGCTAAATGATTTATTAAATGTTGCAACTACAAGAGTTCAGCCACCTACAGATAAGGGTAAAAGACTTAAAATTTATTATTGTACTCAGGCATCAACTAAGCCTCCTACATTTGTATTCTTCTGTAATAATAAGGAGCTTTTCCACTTCTCATATCAAAGATATTTGGAAAACCGTATTCGTGAGTCATTTGGACTAGAGGGTACTCCAATTCGTATTATTGTTAGAGAGAGAGGAGAAAAGTACTAATGTATTTGATAATTGCTTTATCTTGCATTATTCCGGCAATATTAGCTTATTTGCTTGGTTCAATTAACACAGCCATCATTGTTACTAAGATTGTAACAAAAGGTGGCAATATTAAAGAAATGGGTAGTGGCAATGCCGGTTTTACCAATGTACTTCGTTGTGTTGGTAAAGTTCCGGCTATCATCACCATTGTGTGTGACTTCTTAAAGGCAGTTGTGGCAGTACTTTTATCCAATGTATTTATTTGGGTAGGTGTTGCAGTATTTACTTCAATTTTCTACAGTAATGATGCACAGGTGTTCTTGGCTACTAACCAAAACTTACTTGTAGAAGGTACTTCAATATGTAACTATGTTGCAGGTTTCTGTTGTATCCTTGGTCATATGTTTCCAATTTATTTCCACTTTAAAGGTGGTAAGGGTGTTGTTGCTGCAATTGGTATGATTTTTGTATTGGACTGGAGAACATTCCTAATTATCCTAGGTATCTTCCTAATAATCTTCCTATGTAGCAAGATTATTTCCTTGGGTTCACTGATTTGTGCAGGACTTTACGGACCAATTACTTTCTTAGTTACATATTTCTTTGAATATAGAAATCAGACTACACAAATTCTATCTCTAACCTATGTATTCATAGTTTCTGCCATTGCGTTGCTAACAGGTGTTGTAGTTATAATCAAGCACCACGAGAATATCGGTAGACTGATTCGTGGGGAAGAGAAAAAAATAAAAGCAAAAAAGTAAGGAGTATTTGTTATGAGTGATTGTATTTTTTGTAAAATTGCCTCAGGTGAAATTCCATCAACAAAGGTTTATGAAGACGACCAGATTCTTTGTTTCAAGGACCTAAATCCTATGGCTCCCGTTCATGTTTTATTTATTCCAAAGGAACATATCTGTTGTGCTGATGAAATTACAAGTGAAAATTCTTCAGTAGTTGCTCACATTTTTGAAGTTATTCCTAAGGTTGCAAAGGAACTTGGTCTTGAAAATGGCTACAGAGTAGTAACTAACTGCAAAGAAGAAGCAGGTCAGACAGTTTTCCACTTACACTTCCATCTACTTGGTGGTAAGAAACTTAACACAGAAATGGCTTAAGGAGTAAATTATGAAATCATATAAAATGACTATTGCCGGTTGTGAGAGAGAACTTCCACTTTGTAAAGTTGATGATAACTTAACTATCGCAGCATTTATTATGTTTGGTGACACAGAAATTACTGTTAAGTCAGCAACAGAACTACTAAAGAAAGTCAGTGACTTTGATGTTATCTTGACTGCTGAGGCAAAGGGTATTCCTTTAGCTTATGAAATATCAAGACAAAGCAACAAGCCTTATGTTGTTGCAAGAAAGTCGGTTAAACTTTATATGAACAACATTGTGTCCGTTAATGTAAAGTCTATCACAACACAAAAAGTACAAAAGCTATATCTTGACGGTGCAAAGGCTAATATGCTTAAGGGTAAGAATGTTCTTATTGTTGATGATGTTATCAGCACAGGTGAAAGTCTAGAAGCACTAAAGGCTCTTTGTAAGTCTGCCGGTGGTCATACTGCTTGTTGTGCATCAGTTCTTGCTGAGGGTGATGCTGCTGAAAGAGATGACATTGTATTCCTAGAGAAACTACCATTATTTACATAATATGAGGTAAAACTATGAAGCGAATGGGTGCATTACTTGGGATAACTTCTTTAGTAGTGCTTTCATTCGCTTATTTTGTTGGTGTAAAATTTTCACTAATTCTTTCTGCAATTGCTTTTGTATTGTTTGTACTTTCTTTCATAGTGAAGAAATATAGAAAGAATTACTATATAAAGTTGGTTTTAGGTGCTGTAGTTTTTTCAGCATTGTTTTTTGCTATTTTCACAAATTTCTATTATAAGCCAATTGTATATAATAATTCTGATGAAGAAACAACAGTATCAGGAATTGTAATTGACTCACCATATGAAAATTTTGGTCAGTATTATTATCCTGTAAAAACTACTACCATTGGAAATGATGAAAAATCAGTAAAAATTACCCTAATTTCAAAAGGTGATTTAAGGGCTGATTTGGACGACACAATTGATTTTGTGGGTACTTTAAAGATTAATTCAACTGACTATTATAAAACGAAAGGTTATTATTTAAGGTCAAAAATTACTGATAGTAAAAATTGTGCAGTAACTAAGGCAACATCTCATTCTATAAAATATTTTCCTTATAAATTAAGGAAAATGTTAGTAACTGTAATCAATTCTTATATGGATAGTGACAACGGTGGAATTTGTAGTGCAATAGGCTTTGGTGAAAGAAATTACCTTACAGATAATGTGAAAAGTGACTTTAAAAAGGCAGGTATGTCACATTTGTTGGTGGTATCCGGTATGCATATGAGTGTTGTATCTATGATATTTCTATTCATATTCAGAAAGCTATTTAAGAAAAAGTTTATCTACTGCCCCATAACAATACTTTTAGTTTTGTTTTATATGGTACTTACGGGACTTTCCTTTTCTGTAATCAGAAGTAGTATAATGGTTATTCTTATGCTACTTGGAATGATGATTAGCAGACAGTCTGATTCCTTAAATAGCCTTGGTATTTCAGCATTTGTAATTTTACTATTCAATCCTTACTCTGCCGGTGATGTTGGGTTATTACTTTCTTTTGGCTCAACAATGGGAATTATACTTTTCTCAAGACCTATAAGAAATTTTTTAGTAGAGAAGTTAAAATTCCACAAAAGAATTTTAATTCATATATTAGACTTAATAGCAATAACTTTATCAGCTTGTACATTCTCTACACCTATATTAATATTATTCTTTAAAAGAATTTCACTTGTGCAGATACTTTCAAATTTATTGATTTCACCTGTATTTGAATTTTTGCTGATTGTTGTTATGATAGGTGGAGTTTTAGGGCTAACGGGTATTGCAGTGTTATATTCACCTTTCCTATTTGTAGCTGATAAATTAGCAACCTATATTAGATGGGTGGCAAGTACAACATCTAAATTACCATTTAGTTATATTAGTACAAACAAAGTTTTTGTATATGTTTTTCTTGGAATGTGTTTTACAATGATTTGTTTAGTAGTTTTTTTAAAGAATTATAAAAGAATTGTGCCTATGGCAACCTTAGTTATGATTTTTGTATTGGTGGTAGGTTCGGTTTCCGATTATATAGTTAGCTACAATACACCTAGAATTAATGTATATGATACTGGTGACGGTATAACACTTAGTATTCATTGCAAAAATAAATCAGCAATCCTAAGTAGTGGTGGTTCTGTTACCTATGACCCTATAACAAGTTTAGGGGATAGTAGCAATAGTTATGACTTTTTCAGTATTACAGATAATAGTAGTAAACGATCAATTTTCAGTAGTGATGTTTTAAATGAATTTGACTTAAAGAAAGTTTTACTATATCATAGGATAGATAAAGGAAATTATGAAAATACATATAGCTATGAAAGTATTTCAGAATTTAAGAAAGATACAACTGTAAATTTAGGTGAGATAAAGATAACTTATATTGTAAGAAATGATAATGTTTTTATTTACACTAAAGTTAATGATAAGTCAATTTTGATTTTGCCATCAAGTGGTGATTGTAAAGACTTAGATAAACAATATCGTAACCCTAATATTACAGTTACAGATAAATCTTACATAAGTAATAGCAATTTGATAAATACAAATCTTCTTATTTTGTGTTGTACAGAAGACAGTTATAAAAATGCAATGAAAAATATCGCAATAAATTCAAATGAACTTTATACAACTTTTAATGGTGACTTTTCTTCAAAGATAGAGGTGTGGTAAATGATACTAAATGAATCGGAATTTAAAAGACAAATTAAGAAAAAAGAATTTAGCAATGTTTATGTAATCTATGGTGAAGAAAAGTTCTTGGTAAAGGTATATACAAAGCAGTTAGTAAAAGCAATTATGGGGGAAGAACCACCTGAATTTAACTTCCATAATTTTGACAATAACAGTGAACTAAATGATATTGCAGTAGCCTGTGATGTTATGCCTTTTATGAGTGAATACAACTGTGTTGTGGTTACTGATTTAAATATTGATTCACTTATTAAGTCTGATATGGAAAAGCTAAAGACTATTATCAAGAATCTTTCACCGTCAACAAAGCTGATTTTTACTTTTCCTACACTATCAACAGGTGGTATGGAAGGCAGAAAAGATACAAGAAAAGCTCAGTTTAAGTCTATTGTTAAGTTGGTTGATAAAAACGGTGTTGTGGTTGAGTATCCTAAGTATGATTCTCATGCAACATCAAAAAAATTAGTCAGAGCAGCATCAAAGAGAGGATGCCCATTAACTCTAGCTAATGCAGGTAAAATTGTTGATTATGTTGGTACAGATTTAAATGCATTACAAAATGAAATTGATAAACTATGTGCCTATGCTGACGGTAAAGAAATTACCATTGATATGATAAACGATTTGGTTCATATTAACCTAGAAACTAAGGTTTATTATATTTCAAACTATATTATCAAAAATGATTTGCAAAGAGCATATAAAGAACTTGATATTCTCTTTTATCAAAAGACAGAGCCTATTGTTGTTGTTGCAAATATTGCAAATGCATATATGGATTTGTATAGAGCAAGAGTAGCCGGTGAAAGTGGAATACCAATTACTGTTGTAGCAAATGAATTTAACTATGGCAAAAGAAGTTTTGTGCTGACTAATTCAGCTAGAGACGGTAGGTATATCTCAACACCGGCAATCAGAAAAAGTATTGATGAAATTATTAATACAGACTTAAAGTTAAAAAGTACATCAGCTAACGGTAGAATATTGGTGGAAAAATTAATTGCAAAACTTTCTTTAATAGCAAAGGAGATTAGCTATGCTAAGAATTAAAGAGGCAGTTGTTGTAGAGGGTAAGTATGACAAAATAAAGCTAAAAGGTATTATTGATGCACCTATTATTGAAACAAACGGTTTTAGAGTTTTTAAGGATAAAGAAAAGCAAAATTTAATCAGACAACTGGCAAATAAAAGAGGACTGCTGATAATTACAGACAGTGACTCAGCAGGTTTTGTAATTAGAAATTTCTTAAAAGGAATTGTAAAGGACAGTACAATTAAACAGTGCTATATTCCTCAGCTAAAGGGTAAGGAAAAGAGAAAAGAAAAACCATCAAAAGAGGGATACCTAGGTGTTGAGGGTATTAGTGATGAAGAAATTATAAACGCAATCAAAAGGTCAAATGCCACTATTGAAGGGGAAAATGTTAAGAAAACAGAAGAAATTACAAAAAATGATTTCTTTGAACTTGGCTTAACAGGTAGAGATAACTCAAAGTCAAATAGGGAAAAGGTGCTAAAGTATCTTAACCTACCTACATACCTAACAACTAATGCAATGATTTCTGCTTTGAATGTACTTGTTACAAAAGATGAGATAAAAGAAATCTTAGAGAAAAATTAATATGATAAATAAAATCACCACTTTAACTAATACTAAAAGTGGTGATTTTTTATGAGTATAAAATGGGATATGGTGGTGTTTCTGATTGGTGGAGTTACCTATGCAATGATTGAAATAATGTGGAGAGGTAACACCCATTGGACAATGGTACTACTTGGTGGATTGTGTTTCTTAACCTTATATAAACTTTTTGGATATATGAGTAATTATTCTTTAATAGAAAAATGTGCCTTAGGTGCAATTGTAATAACTGCATTAGAATTTATAGTTGGTTGTATTGTTAACTTAACTTTTCATATGAATGTGTGGAATTACAGCAGAATGCCACTTAATCTGTCAGGTCAGGTTTGTATTCTTTATAGCACATTGTGGGGGTTTCTCTGTATTCCAATTAACTTTATTGCAAATAAAATCAGAAAAGTTGCAGAGTCCTGAATTTCTTTATATATGTATAAATGTATTTTATTTTAAAATAATAAAAATCCACAAAAGAGAAATGCTGAGGCATAATGCCTCAGCATTCCATAGGAAGTAGGTATATGAATAAAAACTAAAACTTGTACTTTATTTTGTGACAGTATAATTAGCACCAAAGTTGTCGTCAACATAAGTTGTGCCATTTACTGTGTATTCAATTCTGTACTGTAGTGAATTATCGTTAACAGGAACAGAATAGTACCATACCTCTATTGCGTTTTCTACATATGGGTTAGATGTACATTCAAAAGAAGCATTTACGTTTTTTGTTGTTTTCCAGTTGTCAGTAGAGTAAACTACCTTTACGTCTTTTTCATAGCCAAGATTTTTTAGCTGAACTGCACCTGTAAAATTATTGTCTATATCTATAAAAGAATAGTAGTTTTTAACTCCACCACAACCAAAATCATAGAAAGATGGTGAGTGATAACCGGAATATACTTTGTAGTTATTACCGTTGTTGTTGTCCCAATATGTGTTTCCATTTACTTCATACTTAATAGCAAACTGAACAGTTACAGGTAAGTCACCACCCGGTCTTGAAATACCCGGTGTTGCAAATGACCAAGCCTCATAGTTACCGTGAGTAGGCTTGTAGTACTGTGCTGAACAGTCATACCAGTCAATACCGTTATATGAGTAATGAACAGTAACATTCTTTTCATAAGCAATGTTCTCAACCTCAATGTAACCTGATGCACCAATACCATCTACTCCGTTAGGTGTTGCATAAATCAGTTTTACCGGTGTTGTTGATGTAGCCCCAGCAGATGGAATAGCAGAGAAAATAGAGAACAACATTACTAAAACAACTGCAAAAGGGATTAGCCTTTTTTTAGTCATAATTGACTCCTTTCTAAACCAATTATAAAATAGTACTATTATTTCATTCAAGAAAATACAATTGGTTAATCAAATGAAAATGTTAAATATTTACCTAAACGTCTAGGTTGATTGTATTATATACCAATTTATAACATATGTCAACATATAAATTATTAAATTTACAAATTTTCTTTGTTAAATTATATTTTGTATTTGCTATTCTGCCTTAAATTATTTTATTATTGTTGTGATTATTGATTTATTATTATAAATTTTTATTATGGGAAAGATAGTTCTATAAATTAGGGTTTTTCAATTTTGATTGTGGTTAAAGGCAAATTTGTAGTGAGAATATATACCATAAAATCATATGAAACTATGACTCACAGGT
>NZ_JBBMEY010000046.1:0-13097 GCF_040096285.1 Ruminococcoides intestinihominis
GTCACTTCACACCGATTAGCAATGTAAATATCCCCCTCTTTTTTACTTTTTTTATATCAAATTATTGACAAAGTCCCCTTTCACCTATACCCAATGGGAGAGGGTGTTTTTTAAGTCTATTTTCAAAATTTTTTTATTTTTTTTTGAAAAAAGTTGAATAAACGCAAAAAAGCCGCCTGCTCCAATTAAGTAACAGACGGCTAAATAGCTTAATTTAAATGTATATTACCTTTATATTCTTTTTTCGGGATTTGTATAGCTTGACGATGATTTCATCCAATACATCAGTGTATTTACCCTGTACAATCATTTCATTTTTGAGGTCAATAAGTGATTTCAAAACCTCGGAGCGTTCTTCATTCGTAAGATATATATGGTATTTAGGGTCTTTCATAATAATCACTTCCTTATACCATTATTATATATAGAAAGGATTTGTTTTCAATTATGCGAATAAACTACCACCATACCGCACAACTAATCTGTTAGCAGAGATTAATTGGTATTTTTAACGCTGTTAGCAAAACGACGGTTTTTGTTAGCAAAATCAGCGATTTCGTGCTAAAACCTGTTAGATAACCACACACTTTTGTTAGCACGATCACGGAAGCGGAAGCCGTAAAAAGAGAAAAGCCGCTTTCGATGAAAAATCATCAAAAACGGCTTAAAATGGCGTCCTCGGCGGGATTCGAACCCACGGCCTTCCGCTTAGGAGGCGGACGCTCTATCCGGCTGAGCTACGAAGACGTGTATTAAATTTACGATTATTCTACCACATTACCATACACTTTCCAATCAAAAGTGTGTGTTGCAACATATTCTTAGGAGGCAGTCACTCTATCCGGCTGAGCTACGGAAACATTTTAATTTTTTAATTTTATTATATATATTTCCAAATTTTCCAACAATCATAATCTAGAAATAATGTATTGATGTATTATAGTAAAAAAGCACTTTCATAAAGAAAGTGCTTTGGCGGAGGACAAGGGATTTGAACCCTCGCGCCGGTTACCCGACCTACTCCCTTAGCAGGGGAGCCTCTTCACCACTTGAGTAATCCTCCAAAAATAAACCGCCATTAAAATAAAAATGGCGGAGGGGAAGGGATTCGAACCCTTGGTACCTTTCGGTATCACTAGTTTTCAAGACTAGCTCCTTAAACCACTCGGACACCCCTCCGTGTTTCAACGATATTTATTATAGCAGAGGGTACTCGTATTGTCAAGAAAAAATTTCAACTTTTTTCAGTTTTTTTGAATTTTTATTTATTTTCTACTTTCCTATTCTTTAGTATTCCCATAAACACTAGGCTACTGAGGATTTTATAATATTTAAAAATTTTCAAAAAAACTTATAAAACTGCTTTTTAGGCTATTAAAAATTATAAATAGTCAAAAAATAAAGCGTAAACTCTAAAAAGAATTTACGCTTTTCGCTACTCGGTAATTAAATTATATCAAATAAAATATTCAAAAGTCAAGAAATATTTTACTGATTTCTTTATCTCATGCGTCTTGCATGTCTCATTCTGCGTCTACGACGAGCTTTCTTCTTCTCGTTAATTGTAACCAGAACAAACACACTGCCCATTACGGCAATAACGACACATAGCCATTTAATTAGCTGAGAACTACTTTCATTTGTAATAGGAGTAACCTGTTCAAAGCTTTCGCTTGATGTTACACCTGCAAGGGCTTTACTTGCCAGCTGATTTGATTCTAATACAACAGACTTGTTAGTAGTTTCATCTGTTGTTGAAATTGGTTCAGCTATTGTAGTTGGTTCTTCAGTAGCATCCTTAAATGTAAAGGTTGCAAGTTGCTTTTCTTCATTATTATCTTCTGTCTTAGCTTCAGGATTTGCAACAGCGTTTTTGCTGAATAAAGCTTTCTTTGTTGCACTATCTACAGAACCTGTTACAGTGATTTCGTTATAATCCTGGAAATCCTTAATAGCCTGTTCTGTATCTTCACCAAAGTAACCTGTTGCATTACCCTTTTCTAGGTAATTTAACTTGATAAGCTGGTTCTGAATTGATGTTACATCTTTGCTATAATCACCAACAGAGATAACTTTTTCTTGTTTCTTTGTTTTTGTTGTAGTCTTTTTAGTTGACTGTTTCTTTGTAGTAGTTTTCTTCTTTGCTACAGTTGTAGGAGCTACATATACCGGAGCATTATTGGAATAAAGAATATCTCTATCTGTTTTACCACAGATACCGTCAACAACTACACCGGCAGCAGTCTGGAATGCCTTGTAGGCTTTCTGAGTGTCTGTGCCAAAGTAACCTGTAATGTCACCGTTATAGAAACCAAGTTCTTTTAGTCTCTTCTGGATTTTAGTTACCTGACTACCGGAGTCACCTAACTGCCATGCTGTTTTCTTTTTCTTATGCTTCTTATTACTTGAGGAAGAGTCTGCAGTAGAACTCATATTACTAGGTGTCTTATTAGATGCACCATCTGAGCCAAATGAATATGTAACACCATCAATAGTTCTTGATGTATTTACGATATACTGACCATCTTCGTAATAATAATACTGTCCGGCAACTTCCTGCCAACCAGATGTAGGGTAGCTTACACCTGAAATCTTAAACCACTGAGTCCAAGATTTGTTACTAATAGAGTCAAGACATACATTAGAGATTTCGTCACGAGCATCAATACCCATGCCACCACCAACATATACACCAACATGACCATACTGATAAAGACCAAGACCATGAATTCTTGGTATTGAACTGATAGAGCCTGATTCAGGAGAAGCAGCAATCATAGATTCTGTTACTCTCTCACCACCGGCATATGAATAGATAAGTCCACTACAGTCAACAGAGCCAACTGAAGCACCACCCCAAACATACTTCCAATGTTCGTTATAAGCTCGATAAGCCCAACTTACTAGCCCGGCACCTGACCCGGATGCAGAAGCAGTTGATGTACCGATTACTGTTGCACTTGCTAAAATTGCAACACATATAATCAGCGTCAATATTCTCTTAATTTTTGTCATAGATCAACCTCCAAAAATAAAAGCGTCTACCACACGCTGTTATAAGCAAATTACAATAATTACATTACTGTAACAAAATTATAACAAATCGATTACTATATTGCAAGGAAATCAAGGCAATTTCTCAACATTCAGTGGATATTTATATAATATACACAAGATTATTCTATATAAGAATTATGGATTGGTAACAATTTTGTTAATATTTTTCTTTATAAGAATTATATTTGTAACTTTTAATAAATTTAATTGTAGAATAATGTAAAAAATCACTATATAAATAGACCTTTTGTCAAAATCTATCCCTATAGCGATGTGTATTTTGCTATATGATTTTCATTTGTAAATTTAGTTACTGTTGTGTTGAATTATAATTTAGTATGTTAGTAAAATTAATAGTTTTGATTTTGTTCTTAAATATTAATATGTAGTACAAATTAGGGGTTTTCAATTTTGTCTGTGGGTTAAGCTTAATTTGTTAAAATAATCTATGTACTGATACAAACAATATTATATTATAAAATGAAATAACCACCTACTAAATGTAAGTGGTTATCTTTATAAACTTTTATAATTTAGAATTAAATTAAATCACCAATTGAAACTTTATTATCAACTAGGTTAACTTTATGGTGGATTTTCTTACCCTTTTTGATAACAAGTTCATTATCTGTAAAGTCATCTTCCTTAATTTCTAGGAAAATGTCAGTTACTTTAGCATCATTTACAGAGATACCGTTCTGAGTGATAAGTCTTCTGCCTTCACCTTTACTTGAGATAAGACCACACTTAACAAGTAGGTCAAGAATTTGGATACCCTCACCTAGTTCATCCTTAGTTAGGTCTGTTGATGGCATATTAGCATCTTTACCACCACCGGCAAATACTGATCTTGCAGTATTCTGAGCCTTAGTAGCCTCTTCTTCACCGTGAACAAGTTTTGTTAGTTCAAATGCAAGAACTTCCTTAGCCTTGTTGATTTCAGCACCTTCTAACTTTTCAAATTCAGCAATTTCTTCTAATGAAAGGAATGTTAACATCTTTAGACACTTAATAACATCACTATCATCAACATTTCTCCAATACTGGTAGAAATCGTATGGTGAAGTCTTTTCAGCTGAAAGCCAAACTGCACCTGACTGTGTCTTACCCATCTTCTTACCTTCTGAGTTTAGAAGTAGGTTAATAGTCATTGCATATGCGTCCTTGCCAAGTTTTCTTCTGATAAGTTCAGTACCACCTAGCATATTAGACCACTGGTCGTCACCACCGAACTGCATATTACAACCATACTTCTTGTATAGTGCGTAGAAGTCATAAGACTGCATAATCATATAGTTAAATTCAAGGAAAGATAGACCTTTTTCCATTCTCTGCTTGTAACATTCAGCAGTTAGCATTCTGTTAACACTAAAGTGTGCACCTACATCTCTAAGTACATCAACATAGTTAAGGTCCATTAGCCAATCTGCATTGTTTACCATTAGAGCCTTGTCATCGGAAAAGTCAATAAATCTGCTCATCTGCTTCTTGAAACAATCAACATTATGCTGAATAGTTTCAGGTGTCATCATCTGACGCATATCAGTTCTGCCTGATGGATCACCAACCATTGCAGTACCACCACCGATTAGGGCAATAGGCTTGTTACCTGCCATCTGTAGTCTTTTCATTAGGCATAGTGCCATAAAGTGACCTACATGTAGGCTATCGGCAGTTGGGTCAAAACCAATATAGAATACAGCTTTACCACTGTTTACAAGTTCTCTAATTTCTTTTTCATCTGTAACCTGTGCAATTAATCCTCTTGCAACTAGTTCTTCATAAACGCCCATTTCTAGTTTCCTCTCATTCATTTAATTATATATTATATAGAGTATAACAAAAACATTTGATTTTGTAAAGAATTATCTTCTGCCACTTCTGTTGTGATTGTTGTGGTGTCTGTTTCTGTTTACATTTCTGTTTTTGTTTTTATTTTTGTTACGGTTATTTTGTTTGCCCTGAGAATTCTTTTGAGTTCTCATATTTTGTGGCATAGATACAAGACAGTTCTTGCCATTACCGATTAAATCGGTTCTACCGGCTTTTCTAAGTGCCTCTACAACAATTTCCTTATTCTTAGGGTTAAAGTATTGTAGCAATGCTCTCTGCATATGCTTTTCTTTCATAGTCTTTGGCACATATACAGGTTCTAGTGTATATGGGTCAAGTTCTGTATAGAACATTGCAGTACTGATTGTACCCGGTGTTGGGTAAAAGTCCTGTACCTGTTCAGGTCTAATGTGTTCTTTTTTTAGGAATAATGCAAGTTCTACTGCATCCTTTAAAGTTGAACCGGGATGTGAACTCATTAGGTATGGTACAAGGTACTGTTCCTTACCAACTTGTTTTGTAAATTTATAGAATTCATCCTGAAATCTCTTATAAGTTTCAATATGAGGCTTACCCATTTTATCAAGGACTGCTGCTGAACAATGTTCAGGTGCAACCTTTAACTGACCACTAACATGGTACTTAACAAGTTCATGGAAAAACTCTTTGCTTTCATCCTCCATAAGGTAATCAAAACGAATACCTGAACGGATAAACACCTTTTTGATACCCTTAATTGCTCTCATTTCTCGTAGAATATCAATATATTCTTCGTGATTAACTTGAAGATTTCTGCAAGGCTTTGGTGCAAGACACTTTTTATTCTTACACATACCATGTTCTTTTTGGAAAGTACAAGAAGGCAATCTAAAGTTAGCAGTTGGTCCACCTACATCGTGAATGTATCCTTTAAATCTTGGATTATCAACTAATCTTCTTGCCTCATCGAGTACACTTTCTTTACTTCTGACAGTAATTGCTCTGCCTTGATGGAATGCAATTGAACAGAAATTACAAGCACCGAAACAACCTCTGTTGTGGGTAATTGAAAATTCAACTTCCTTAATTCCAGGTACACCACCAAGTGCTTCATAACTAGGATGATAATACTTTTCGTATGGTAAAGAATACACCCAATCAAGTTCTTCTGTTGTAAGTGGTGGCATTGGTGGGTTTTGTACAAGAATATACTTACCATGACGCTGAATAACTGTTCTGCCTCTTACTGCATCAGCCTCTTCAAGTTCTTTTCTGGCTGCAATAGCATATTCCTTTTTGCTTTCACAAACTCTTTCATAGCTTGGCAAATCAACTACAGGACCGGGCTTATATTCACTTGTAGGTACATAGTAACAAATACCCTTAATGTCTCTTAACTGCTTAACTGACTTACCTTGTGCAAGTCTTTTTGCAATTTCTATTGTTTGATTTTCACCCATACCATAGGTCAAAATATCTGCTTGGCTATCAAATAGAATTGACTGTCTTACAGAATCATCCCAATAGTCATAATGGGCAAATCTTCTAAGTGATGCCTCCAGTCCACCAAGAATAATAGGTGAATCAGGATATAGCTTTCTGAGAATTCTGCTATATACAATTACTGCTCTATCAGGTCTTTTACCTGATTTACCACCTGCAGTATAGGCATCATCAGAACGCTTTTTCTTATTTACTGTATAGTGTGCTACCATTGAGTCAATGTTACCGGAAGTAACAAAGAAACCTAGCTTTGGCTTACCGAATGGATTGAAGTTTCTTTCATCTTTCCAATTAGGTTGCGAAAGAATTGCAACCCTATAACCTTTAGCCTCTAAAACTCTTGAAATAATAGACACACCGAAAGATGGATGGTCAACATAACTGTCACCTGTTACAAAGACAAAGTCAATTTCGTCCCATCCTCTTTCTTCAACTTCTTCTACTGTAATCGGAAGAAATGCCATAACTCTTACTCCTGTGAAGTTTCTTCTTCACTTTCTTTTCCTAAATTATTTTTTCTTTCAAGCCAATCTTGATAAGTCATTAGAACTTCCCTTGGCTTACTGCCTTGGTGTGGTCCTACAATGCCCAAACTTTCCATTTCGTCAATCATTCGTCCTGCTCTTGCATAACCAACCTTTAGTCTTCTTTGTACAAGGCTTGTTGATGCTTGTCCTGCATCAATAACAATCTTAATAGCTTCTTCTATCTTTTCATCAAGATCCAAGTCACCATTGCCATCCTTATTGTCAGCTTCCATTCCCTCAACTGTAATCTTCTTGATTCTTGCTTCAACTTCTTCGTTGTACTGAGAACGATGGTGATTCTTGATATATCTTGTAACACCTTCAATTTCTTGGTCACTGGCAAAACAACCTTGAACACGAATTGGCTTTGGTGCACCAACAGGTGAATATAGCATATCACCTTTACCGATTAGCTTTTCAGCACCACCAAAGTCAAGAATTGTTCTTGAGTCAATATTTGAAGAAACTTTTAGTGAAATTCTTGATGGAATGTTAGCCTTGATAACACCTGTAATAACATTTACAGATGGTCTCTGTGTTGCAATAACAAGGTGCATACCGGCTGCTCTAGCCATCTGTGCAAGACGGCAAATGCTTTCTTCTACTTCTGAAGGCGCTGCCATCATAAGGTCAGCAAGTTCATCAATAGCAATAACACAACGGAACATTTTTTCTGTTCTAACAGGTAGTCCGTTAATTTCCATAACCTCAGGTTCTTCACCTTCAGGTACATCTTGTTCTGCAATAAACTGTAAATTACTTTTGATTAGGTCATTGTAAGAATTAATATCCTTACAATCATATTCAGAAAACAGTTGGTATCTCTGTAACATTTCGCTTACTGCCCAGTTAAGTGCTGCCGCTGCTTTCTTAGCATCGGAAACTACAGGAATAAGCAAATGAGGAATACCTTTATATTTAGAAAATTCAACCATCTTAGGGTCAATAAGTAGAAACTTAACTTCATCAGGAGTTGCTCGGTAAAGGATACTCATTAGTAGCGAGTTAACACAAACAGATTTACCTGAACCTGTTGTACCGGCAATAAGTAGATGAGGCATTTTGGCAAGGTCAGTTGTAACAATCTCACCACTAATATCTCTACCAAGTACACAAGTTAATTTACTCTTAGCATTTCTAAATTCTTCACTGTCAATCAGTTCACGCATAGAAACCATTGATACTACCTTGTTAGGTACTTCAATACCTACAGCAGCTTTACCCGGAATAGGTGCTTCAATTCTTACACCGTTAGCTGCAAGGTTAAGGGCAATATCATCTGCAAGGTTAGTGATTTTACTAATCTTAACACCTGGAGCCGGTTGAAGTTCATATCGAGTAACTGATGGACCTCTGCAAATATTTGTAATCTTTACCTTAACACCAAATGAATCTAGAGTTGAAACAAGCTTTTCAGCTTTTTCTTGCATTTCATTTCTAATATTAGATGCATTTTTGTTTTCGGCAAGTTTTAGTAGCTGAATTGGTGGGAACTCATAGTTACTATGCTTTTCGTTACCGTTTGCCTTAATCTGTTCATCAAGAGCTTTTGTTTCATCTTCAATTTCAGCAGTATCAACTGATTGATTAGCAAGTTTTGCTGCATCTTTAAGTGCTTGAGTTTTTTCTTTACGAACATTCTCTTTAATAGCATCTAAAGTTGATGGGTTATCATTTTCAATCTGTTGATTTGCCTTTTTGATAATATCAATTAAATTATCAGTTTCATCTCTCTGTTTAACAAGAGAAGTATCTGCATTAGCATTTGTATCGCTATTATCTGTATTTTTATTTTCGTTAGAAGAATTATCTTTCTTTTTCTTTCTAATTGGACCGTCTAGTGGTATATCTATCGGACCATTATAAGTAGGTACAAGACTTTCTTCTTCATAAGGCTTTTCAAGTTCTTTTTGCTTTTCC
Organism: Ruminococcoides intestinihominis; assembly: GCF_040096285.1. Lineage (NCBI taxonomy): Bacteria > Bacillati > Bacillota > Clostridia > Eubacteriales > Oscillospiraceae > Ruminococcoides > Ruminococcoides intestinihominis. Next base: position 8,820 of record NZ_JBBMEY010000046.1, read on the forward strand.
TTTTCAATTCTTTCTTGCTTACGAATTTCAGCTTGATGCATTGCTTTTTCCATAGGCTTTCTTGCTGCCTTTGCAATATCAAGAAGTGAAACACCTGTAATAATAAGTAGCAATACTAAAATCAAAAGTACAAGTAAAATAACTGAAATAGTGTTACCTAGTCCGTAACTCATAGGATAGCCAAGTAATGCACCAAAAAGTCCACCACCACGACTGACAAAAGAATCTCCGTTAAAACCTGCCATAAATTCATGACCAAGCTCTACAAAGTAATTGCCCTTTTGATAACCACTGAAAATGTACCACAATGTACAAGCTAGGAACACTGTTAAAGCACAGAAGCCTACCTTAGTTTTTAATCTATGTACTTCCTTTTCCTTAGCAGTCATAATCGCTATATATAATAATGAAACAGAAATTAAAACTGCAGAACCACCAAAGATACCGTAAATAGAGTTGCTGATAAAACTCCAAACAAAGTTACCTTTGATAAATAACAAACAAAAAGACAGAACAGCTAGGGCAAGTAAAATAATTGCTCTTACTCTGTAATTTGCAGGTTTCTTTTCTTTCACAGAGGAAGAATTCTGGTTTTTGCTTTTATTATTTACTTTTCCTTTACCGGAATTAGAAGTCTTTTTAGCAGGACCTTTTCCCTTAGTTTGTTTAGCTGACTTCTTATCTGTATTTTTTGTCGCCATTAATTAACCTTCTTTTACTATAGTGGAGTGTGTGAGAAAATATTGAAACCACAATTCATCTCAATTAGTGCAATAATAATACCAACAATACCGATTACTGCTGTATAAATTGCGAATATGTACATCTTGTCTGTCTTTAAGAACCATTTAAAAATGATAATTGCTAAGTAACCTACAACGGCAGAAACTACCATACCGATAATTAGTGGAGCAATTCCAATTTCAGCAGTAGGTGATACATTTGAACCTAAAGCATCTTTTAGTTCAAAAACTGCTGATGCTAAAATTGTTGGAATGCCTAGGATAAATGTATAGTCAATAGCCTTTTGCTTGTTGATACCACGCATTTCGCCAACTGCAAGAGTTGAACCTGAACGAGAGATACCGGGTAGTGTAGCAAATACTTGCATTACACCAACACAAATTGCATCAAGAACATTGTAGTTCTTTCTACCGTCTTCATTTTCTAAATCTTTTCTTGAATGAATTGCATGAGTACAAGTACGCTTATTACAAGCAATACCAATCCAAAGTAAAATTGAAGTGATAACTAAGAAACTTGCAACATAAATTAGATACTTGTTACCGGAGAACATTTCTGATACATCTTTAAATACCATATTTGTACCCGGTACAGGAACGAAGAGTAGGAATAGTGGAAGTAAACCGATAATAAGCATAAAAATCATATTTTCATCATCAGTTCTGTTTTTCCAACTAAACTTACCTGTGAAAATCTTTTTGATTAAACCGAAGAATGACTTTATCAAACTCCAAAGTAGTTTGTAATAGAAAACACAAACTGCAAACAATGTACCAACATGAAGCATAATGTTAAAGAAGAAGTTGCTTTCTCCGTCAACACCAAAGATATGTTGTACAAGTGTCAAATGTCCGGATGATGATACAGGTAAAAATTCAGTTAAACCTTGAACAATACCCATAACAATTGAATAGATATAATCCATAATTCTCTCTCCTTATGTAACTGCCTAAGCAGTTATTTTTGGTTGTTTATCATATCATAAAGTGAAGCAATTGCCTCGCTCAATGTGCCTACCGAATCAATTAAGCCACATTTTACGGCTTTCTCTGAATCAAGAATTGTGCCAATATCCGTAACAAGTTCTCCGGTATTCAGTACAAGGCTATTGTACTTTTCCTTTGAAATGTTGGAATTGTCGCTGACGAATGTATTTATTCTCTCTTGCATTCTCTGAAAATACTCAAAACTCTGTGGCACACCCACAGTAAGACCGTTTGTCCTTACAGGATGTGCAGTCATTGTGGCACTTTTTGCAATAAAACTTTTCTTTGCCGATACTGCAAGTGGTATACCAATTGAATGGCCACCACCAAGTACAATAGAAACTGTTGGTTTCTTCATACCGGCAATAACCTCAGCAATTGCAAGTCCTGCCTCTACATCGCCACCAACTGTATTAAGCAAAATCAAAAGTCCCTTAACATTTGGGTCTTCCTCTACTGAAACCAACAAAGGAATAATATGCTCATACTTAGTAGTTTTGTTCTGACTTGGAAGAATATAATGTCCCTCAATCTGTCCGATAATTGTCAGACAATGAATTAAGGTATCTTCCTTACCTGTTAAGACTGAACCGATATTCTTGATACCCTCTGCATTTTCAGCAGAAAGTGACGCCTCATCATTTTGTTCGTCATTTTCTTGATTAGATTTCAAATTAAAGTTATCTACATTATTCATTATATACACCTCAGCATTAGTTTTTGCCAAAGTTCAGATATAATGTACAAACTCCATATAATTATATCATTATATATATGTTTATTTCAAGAATATTTTTCCCATTTTATCCTTAAATTAATGATTGAAAATTGTATATAATGTGCTATAATTAGAATAATAATATTTTTGGGAGGAAATAATTGAATAGTAATGTAATATTAGGAATTGTCATAGGGCTACTAATCCTATGCTCTAGTTTCTTTTCCTGTATAGAAACTGCTTTCTCTTGTGTTAGTACAGCAAGGCTAAAGAATGAGGAAAGCAAAGGTAACAAGAAAGCAAAGAATGCTCTCTTTATCACAGAAAATTTTGACAAAGCACTAACCACAATATTAATTGGCAATAATGTTGTGAACCTTGGTTGTTCATCTTTGGCAACTGTACTTTGTATGAATATTTTTCAGAATTTTGCTGCTGCAATTTCAACCGGTCTTACAACAATACTGGTACTTACATTTGGTGAGATTATTCCAAAATGTATCGGCAAAGAAAAAAGTGAGGCTGTTGCACTTAACACTGCAATTATCCTAAAAGGCTTAATGATTGTACTTACTCCACTATCATTCCTTTTCATTGCAATCAAAACCGGTGCATTAAAGTTGCTTAACATTAGAAACGACTCACCTACTGTAACAGAAGATGAACTAAAATATATTATTGAACATTCTGAAAATGAAGGTGTACTTGAGGAAGAAGAAAGTGAAATGGTACAGTCAGCCCTAGAATTTGACGAAAAGTCAGCCTTTGAGGTACTTACTCCTAGAGTTGATATGTTGGCACTTGACATTGATGATGACTTTGAAACTAACAAAAACAAGATTCTCACAGAAAGATACAGTAGAGTTCCTGTATATAAAGAAAATCTTGACAACATCTTAGGTATTCTATACACAAGGGATTACCTAGAGGAACTGATTGATGGTAAAACACCTGACATTAAGTTACTTATTAATGATGCATTCTTCACATATAAAAGCAGAAAACTAAGTGCATTAATGAACGACCTTAGAAAAAATCAAGTTAATATGGCAATTGTTACTGATGAATACGGTGGTACACTGGGCATTGTAACAATGGAAGACTTGATTGAAGAAATTGTTGGTGAAATCTATGATGAAGATGAGGACATAGAGAAAGAATACACAAAGTTAAGAGAAAACTGTTACTTTGTAAGTGGTGACCTTGAATTTGACCAACTACTTGAACTTACCGACAGAGAGGACTTTGACAATGATACAGAAAGTCATACTGTTGGTGGTTTTATCTTTGAACATATGGGAAGAATCCCTAAAGAGGGAGATAAGTTTGAGATTGATGGTCTTTCTTTTGAAGTATATAAGGTTGAAGAAAGAAGAATCATCAGTGCAATTGTTAAGGTTGACCCATCAAAAGTAAAGAAAGAAGAATAATAATTTTAAGTATTAATTTTATGATTTTTCTGTTTTTGTTTTTAGGTTCTTCCTTTTGGCTTTAAACTTTTGGTTTCCTAAATCTTTGGAATTCTAAACTTCAGAAACTTGAAATTTTGGGACTTTAAATTTTAAATTTCATATAATTCTATTAAATAACTTATTCTAAACTAGGTGTTTACCCCACCTAGTTTTTCTTTTGTTATTTTATTATTTTAATTTTGTTTATGGGTTAGGGTAAAATTGTTCTGTAAATTAGGGTTTTTCAATTTTGATTGTGGGTTAAGATAAGCTTGTTATGCAAATTTGGATTTGTGGGGATATTTAAATATGAAAAGTGTAAACTATGTCCTTGTATAAACTGTAAACTATGTGATTGTACAATTCAAAATACAACGAT